>CAUCOL010000198.1 GCA_958444395.1 uncultured Lachnospiraceae bacterium | reverse complement strand
GGGATCGTGTCGAAGGAGCCATGCGTGAGATCCTGGATGAGATCGGACTGGAGTACACAGAAGAGGCCGGAGAGGCTGCGTTCTATGGTCCAAAACTTGATATTCAGGCAAAGAACGTATACGGCAAAGAGGATACCATGATCACGATCCAGCTGGATATGTTCCTGGCAGAGCGTTTTGATATGTACTATATTGATCAGAATGGTGATAAGAAGCGTCCTTATATCATTCACAGAACATCCATCGGATGCTATGAGCGTACCCTGGCATGGCTGATCGAGAAGTACGCAGGCAAATTCCCTACATGGCTTTGTCCTGAGCAGGTACGTATACTTCCTATTTCTGAGAAGTATGCAGACTATGCACAGAAGGTTTTGGATGAGTTGAAGAAGAACGGCATTGATGCAACCGTGGATAACCGTTCGGAGAAGATTGGTTATAAGATCCGTGAGGCAAGACTGGATAAGCTCCCTTATATGCTGGTTGTCGGTGGTAAGGAAGAGGAAGAGGGCAAGGTATCTGTCCGCAGCCGTTTTGCAGGAGATGAAGGTCAGAAGCCGTTGGCTGAGTTTATCGATGCGATCTGTAAAGAGATCCGCACAAAAGAGATCCGCAAGGAAGAGCCACAGGAAGAAAATAAATAATCCGGCGGAAAGCATAAGACCGGAGGACTGGTATGGCATAACCGGTAACTTCCGGTGAATGGATCCATGTTATATTGGTAAAGGCAGGGATCTTATATAGTATCCGAAAGGGGTTTTCGCAGTAGATTGCGAAGCCCCTTTTGGTGCATTTGTAAAGCGGATGGAAAGAGGCGGACCGTAGGGGCGTCTGGAAAGGGAGAGAGCAATGAATGCCAGAAAATCATTATATGATATAAAATCATTTTATAATAAAAAAGCAGTATTAAAGTCCAGTTATCAGGGAATGCGCTATCAGGTGCAGAAGTATCAGGAGGAACTAGAGCCGGAAGAAGAGGGGGGCGAGAAAAAGACGCAGCAGTGGTTACTGGCAACTGTCTGGCCGGAGCCGTTCTGTTTTGAAAAGACACCCGAAGAGCAGAAGCAGGCACAGAGATTCCCTTATTCAGAGGAAGGTCTGGATCAGGTCTATGACTGGCTGTGCGGGCAGTATGAGGGAAGGCGTGCGGAATGGGAACATAAACGGGATAATCCGTTTGAAGGACTTTTTTAGGATGGAAAGGATGCGTGGATATGGAAGAGAAGCAGTGGCTGGTAGAAGGATTCTGTCCGACCGATGAGTACCGGTGTCTGATGCCGGTCGCATATGAACCGATGGAAGAACATGGCGTAGTCACGTCCTATCGGAAGAAGAGAATGGCATGCCGCCATGTAGAGAAAGAGGGTTGTGCAGAGGAAGCGAACTGTCCGTTTTTTAGGATAGCACCGGAGCAGCTGGAGAAAAATACAGAGTGGTATCGTTAAGAGAAAGGATCAACGGGGATGAAAGCATTATTGGCAGCTATGAATGCGAAGTATATCCATTCCAATCTGGGGATATACAGCATTCGGGCATACGCATTACAGCATGGTGTGTCAGAAGACGAGTGTACGATGGCAGAGTATACGATCAACCAGCCACAGGGGGAGGTATTGGCAGAACTGTATCGGCAGCAGCCACAGCTTCTTGCTTTTTCCTGCTATATCTGGAACATACAGCAGGTGGAGCAGCTGGCAGCGCAGTTCCATAAGATCATGCCGGAGGTACCGATCTGGCTGGGAGGTCCGGAGGTATCCTATGATGCCGGGAATCGGCTGGAACGCTGTCCGTGGCTGACAGGTGTGATGCTGGGAGAGGGAGAGCAGACCTTTCTGGAGGTATACCGTATATATCAGAAGCAGCAGATTTCCGGGCTTTCGGAGGTAGCAGGCATCATATACCGGCAGGAGGATGGAACGATCTGCCATACACCGGCAAGACCTCTGTTGGACATGGATACATTACCGTTTGTTTATAAGGACCTGTCAGGACTTGAACACAGGATCATTTATTATGAGACCAGCCGTGGCTGCCCGTATGGATGCAGTTATTGTCTGTCCTCCGTAGAGAAAAAGGTGCGGCTTCGCAGTATGCATCTGGTCGAAGAAGAATTGCAGTTTTTCCTGGATCACAAGGTGCCACAGGTTAAATTTGTTGACCGGACCTTTAACTGTAATCATGAGCATACAATGGCGATCTGGCGGTATATTTATGAACATGATAATGGGATTACCAATTTTCATTTTGAATTGTCTGCAGATCTGTTGAATGAGGAAGAGATCGCGTATATGAAACGTTTCCGTCCAGGACTGGTGCAGTTTGAGATCGGTGTCCAGACGACGAATCCAAAGACGATGGAAGCGATTCACCGGCTTTCCAGGCTGGAACGTCTGGAGGAGCGGGTAGCAAGCGTTCATCAGGGCAGAAATATTCATCAGCATCTGGATCTGATCGCAGGGCTGCCGTATGAAGATTATGCCTCATTTCGTCATTCTTTTAATGAGGTCTATGCGATGAAGCCGGATCAGTTGCAGTTAGGTTTTTTAAAACTTTTAAAGGGTTCACCGATTTATCAGCAGAAAGAAGAATTTGGAATCGTGTATCAGGACATTCCACCTTATGAAGTCCTTATGACACGATGGATTTCCTATCAGGATGTTTTGCGTCTGAAGCAGGTCGAGGATATGGTGGAACGGTATTATAATAGTCTGCAGTTTGAAGCATCGGTTCGATGGCTGGTCGAAAAATGGGACACACCGTTTGATTTTTATCAGGAACTGGGTGCCTATTATCAGGAGAAAGGTTATACCGGTCTGCATCAGTCGCGGATGCAGAATTATCAGATCCTTCAGGAGTTTGCCGAACAGAAGCAGGGGATAGATCTTGCTGTGCTTCGGGAGCTTTTGCTGTATGACCTGTATGCACGTGAGAACCTGAAGACAAGACCGGATTTTCTGAAATGTCCGGTTTCGGATGCGCAGAAGGAGTGGAATCATCAGTTTTATTATGATGAGGAACGTCGTCTGCAGTATCTGCCGGGGTATCAGGCATATGATGCAAAACAGACGATGCGGATGACCCATATAGAGCATTTTACATTTGCAGTGGATCTGTTTGTGGCGGATGGTACGTGGAACCGGCAGACATGTCATCTGCTGTTTGATTATCAGCAGCGGAATCCATTGAGTCATCAGTGCCGGATCATACGGATAGAGGATGGACAGAAATCATAAAAAAGAAGTGGAAGGAGAAAACTTGATGGCAAAGAGAATGACACAGAAAGAGAAAGAACGGCTTGCACATATACTGGAATGTCTTGATCGGGAATATACTACGGAATATAAATGTTATCTGAATCATGATAATGCGTGGCAATTGCTGATCGCTACGATCCTGAGCGCACAGTGTACTGACGCCAGGGTAAACATCGTGACGAAAGATCTGTTTCAGAAATATCCGACGCTGGAAGCATTTGCCGGAGCCGATCTGGAAGAACTGGAACAGGACATTAAGTCAACCGGATTTTATAAAAATAAAGCAAAGAATATCATCGCCTGCGCAATGCGGATCATCACGGTTTATGGGGGAGAGGTGCCAAGAACGATTGAGGATCTGACTTCCCTGGCGGGAGTCGGACGGAAAACGGCAAATGTGATCCGGGGAAATATCTATCACGAACCGAGTATCGTTGTGGATACACATGTGAAAAGAATCAGCCGTAAATTAGGACTGACCAAAGAAGAAGATCCTGAGAAGATTGAATATGAACTGATGCGGATCCTGCCAAAGGATCATTGGATCTTATTTAATATTCATATTATTACTCTGGGGCGCAGCATATGTACCGCACGCAGCCCGAAATGTGATCAGTGCTTTCTGCGCCGGTATTGTCCTTCGGCGGATCGGTAGAATCTGCCGAAGATAAAATTTTATTGATAATTCCGGATCTGCTGCTGCAAATGATTGATAATGGAATCACGCATAAAGAAATCAGATGCTTCTACCTGTTCGATCAGATGCTGTACTTTTTCGATCTGATCACGCTGCAGATAGATCTGTGCCAGCATAACGTAGGTCTCCATAATATCACTGCCCAGGGATACGGCATATTCCAGTATCTGTGCCACGCGGTCATCCTCTCCGGTCATCTGGGTATGCAGATAACGTGCCCAGATATTCAGATTACGTAAAAAAACAGAAAAGGT
>CAUCOL010000197.1 GCA_958444395.1 uncultured Lachnospiraceae bacterium | reverse complement strand
CATATGTCAAAGTCCGTCGGAAGGTTTGTTTCATTAAATACCCGGATACGCCAGATCCCCTCCTGCGGTGTACGAAAACGCATCCGGATGCATTCATCCCCACTTTCAAAGGATACCAGAAGATATTCCACGTCAACCACGGTTCCCTCCAGAAAGAAATCCAGCCGCTGTCTCGCCCCCAGCCTGGCATATACCTTTCCGCTGTATTCTCCCCCCGGTGAGATCAGTCCGACCGAACAGAGCTTTGGTGCATCACACCACAGATCCATCGTAAAACCATCCCGTCCTCCGGCGACCTTTAATTCTACCTCAGTCTCACCATTTGCCTCCATGACCGGACTGTGATAATGATGCGCCGCATTCGCCTCATTGCCACCCGCCGTCACGATAACCACCCCTTTCAGGCTTCCATAGCTTTGCAGTACCTCACCGAGTGCTCCTCCCTGATTATGGCTTCCCAGACTGGTTCCTGTCCCAATGCATATCACCAGCGGCTTCTGCTGCTGATATGCCACATTGTTCAGATAACGCACCCCCATCATAATGTCATTTTCCATAAAACAGGGCTGCGATGTACTGAGACGATAATATTCCTTCAGATTTTCTTTGCATGGCTTGCATTTCACGACAGCAAATTCCACCAAAGGGGCTACGCCCCGAAACCCGTTGTCCGGATTCTCATTACCGCCAGCCACACCCGCCATAAAGGTTCCGTGTCCCTCCGGATCCCGGCTCGGCACGACCGACCACGGATCCGTTGATGCCAGCGCCCGGTTTATGTCATCTCTGGTATACTCCGTGCCATATCCCACGATATCCGGTCTGCGTCCTGCAGATGGTTCCTGCCCTGTTACATTTTCGGATATTTCCCCCGCAATGACAGGCGGCTCCTGTCCGGATCGTTCTCCCGCAGCAACAGTCTGCGGGCTGTCACTGTCCTGCCTGCGAAAGGGAATGCTCTGATCCCAGATACAGCAGATCCGGGATGTCCCGTCCGAATTTATAAACGCCGGATGTGTATAATCAATCCCCTCTGGTGTACGATGATATCACCAATATACCACGCCCATACATCCACTTTCCGGCACTCTGTTTACTTCGATTCCACCCCTTCTGCCTGCTCCATCGCCTCTGCCTGTTCCATCGCTTCCTCATCCTTCCGGATCTGGTAAATATACGCATCTGTCAGGTTCGGTTCGATGCACACTGCACCCGTCATAGGTGCTTCTTCCGAAATAACCCGGAGTACCGCCTGCCCCTTCTGAATGCTTTTATTGGATAAGACAAGGATCTCTTCCAATGCCACCGACTCTTCTACACTGGTCGTACACTGCCACACCTTCCCCCTGCACGCCTCCAGCAGGGTCTGTTTGTCTCCCTGATAGATCACACTGCCATAATTCATGATCGTCAGTTCCTCACAGGTCGATTCAATATCCGAAATAATATGCGAAGACAGCAGAATGATCCGGTCCCTGGAAAAGGTCGTCAAGACATTGCTGAAATGTACACGTTCCTGTGGATCCAGGCCGACCGTCGGTTCATCCACCAGCAGAAGTGCCGGATCCTTGATCAGAGAAACTGCGATCCCCAGACGCTGCTTCATGCCACCGGAAAGCTCCCTGGTTCTGGTTCTTGCCTTGTCCGATAAATGGGTCATCTCCAGCAGGGAATCGATCCGTTTCTTCCGCTCCTTTTTTATTCCATTTAATGCACAGAAATAATCCATAACATCGTATACACGCATCTGCGGATAAAAGGAAAACTGCTGCGGTACATACCCGATCAGAGGGCGGATCTGCGCCGGATCACGGACCACTTCTCCATCGACACAGATCGTTCCGGAGGACGGCTTTAACACCCCCGCCAATATCTTCATCAGGGTTGACTTGCCGGCACCGTTCGCCCCGATCAGCCCCTGCATCCCGGTATGAAGCCTCATATCAACATGGTCGAGTGCCGGAAAATCCTCATATAATTTTGTCAGTTCTTTAATCTCCAAATTCATACTTCTTCAGTAACCTTATCCCTTTCGATTGTAATGTAGTGATCACACCTAATGCTGCTGCAAAGACCAGGCAGCCGACAGACAGCCAGAGCTTCGTATAACGAATGCCGTAAGTATAGCCTGCGATGCTAAACGGCATGCCCTCCTGCCAGATCCAACAGAACAGATAATACATGATATACGCAAAATAACCTGCCAGGCGGTGTTCCAAAAGTTCTGATAATGTGAGTGCCAATAAGCCGGGAAATAAAGCACTGATGTATATCCCCAGGCACCAGCGTCCCGGCATGCTGCCGGATGTCACACAAAGAAGCAGTAACGGTATCTCGATCAAAGCAAACAGAATCCCTGCCACAGCGGCTACGCGTGTCATATAGATTTCTGTATAACTGCGGTTCACGGACCATATCAGTCCCTCCATACCACTCCTGCGTTCTATCCCTGCCAATCGTATAAATAAAAAGAACGATGCAAATACCAGTACATTTTCACCGAGCATCACGACCTGCCGCTGTCCCAAATGCCGTACCAGTGAAACAGCGATCAAAATCCCCGCTCCAACTATATAAAACCAAATACCACGGCTCACAGACTGTCTGAATAAATATCTCTCTGCACTATAACAGGAAATCCCTTCTTCCGGCACCCCTGTATCCTTTTCCTTCCATCGGGAATTTCCCTTTCTCCGGCGTCTGCTGCCGGGTGCTGTCTGTTCCACCGATGTCCCGGCAGCCTGCGTATCCCCGTTCACCAGATCCGATACTGTACCCGCCTTTCGCCTCTGTCCAAATAATCGGACAGATAAAGTCAGCATTCCTGCCGTCAACAGAAGATACAAGACCCTTCCGGCAATCATCTGTCCCAGAATATCCCGATATAGTCTATATCTGTCGAACGTCCCCGAATGCACCAGCAGACTCCCTATCACAAACTGCCCCGGACGCAGCACCGCCGAAAGTAGCAGAACGCATAGCTGCACCACGATCGTCGTAAGCTCTGAACCAAAAAGGAGTCCCATCACCTGCGCCAATACTGCTATGACAAGCACCACAGGAGACACCATCCAGAGCATATTCCACAGGAACGGCAGTGCCGACACCGAATAGCCATAGTGATATAGCTGATTCCATACCATGAAGCAGGCGGCCTCCAGCAATGCATATAGCAGTCCCGTGATCAGAACCGGCAGCACACCCGCCAGATATTTATACATCACGATCTGCCCGGATGTCCGATTTCCGGTATACAGGAAATCATTGATCCCGACACGCTTTTCTTCTGAATACACACTAAATGAACCCAGCAGAGTCAATACCCCCAGGATCACGCCCAGGGGCTCCATGCCGGCACGGGCATATCCGCAATCTATGCCATGCTGTCTGGTCTGCGCAAATGCTCTGCACATTGCTTCGTAGCTTCTCCCCCGGAAATGTTCTTTTGTATAGAGCCGGTATGGCGACTCCGACACCTTCCTCCCATCTGTCGTTTCGTGAACCGGTGCATCCAATACGGAATAATACGAACGCATCGACATATGCTTCTCCAGTTCCCGAAGAAGCGGACGAATCTGCGCATAGGTAAGCTGAACCTGCACCTCATTCACCTTCTCCGAGGTACGATAAGCCGGATTTATCTTTCGGATCACCTGCAGATATCTTTTCTTCTCCGTTTCATTCAAGTGCCGCACACGATGACGCTGCCGCAGCGGATCTTCCTCATCCCCTTTCTGATACGTTGCTGTATATCCATTCTGATAATCCTGTACCAATGTAAAATATACGAACTCTGCCTTATTCAATGGCTTCATATAGGCATACTGAGGATAATACAGTGTATCCGCCGGCCGGATCGCCGTAAAGAGCCAGAAGCCGCCAAGTAAAAAGGCCGCCAGAAATATGATATTAAAATACTTACGCCGAATCTCCCAATAAGTCATAATCTCTCCATTCCGCGGGCATCACAAACAACCAGCCCTGCTTACATGGACTTATCTCCCATTCCGCAGATGCCCTCATGCTGTACAATACCACCCGCTGCCGTAGCGCAGCATGCTCCTTTTTTACTTCCTACCTTAATCCTTCTCAAAAAGTTTTTCAACAATTTGCAAAAAATGTCACTTTTCTGAAAGAAATTTGTTATAATTTTAGTTATTAAAACTTCCCACATCGTGAGGGCAGTTAAGACCCTGACATCCGGGCATGCAG
>CAUCOL010000196.1 GCA_958444395.1 uncultured Lachnospiraceae bacterium | reverse complement strand
AGTTAGATGTGATAGGACTGATCGGTGCATGTTCTTATGCCCTTGACTGCATAGAAGCAGAGTTGGTGCATGTGGCAAATAAACATGGAAAAAGAGTCGCATATATCAGTGCCTGCATGGCAGAGCAGTTTGGAATCAGGGGTGGTGCATTGCAGGATCTGGTGATCTGTGCATTGCTGCATGATAATGCATTGACCCAATATATTGCGGAAGAAGTACATAAGGGGATTAAGCCGGAGGATGGCGAGAAGATTTCCATGCAAAGTTTGGGGGTACATTGCAGCTATGGGGAGAAAAACATTCAAAAACTGCCCTTTCAGACAGATGTATCCGGTGTTATTCTTTATCATCATGAACATGCGGATGGAACAGGACCATTTCGCAAAAGATGGACAGAGATTCCGTTATTTGCACGTATTATTCATATTTGCGATATTGCTGATACGATTGGAAATATGGGGGCGTTTGATGCAGCGCGCTGGGAGCGTGTCAGAGTGTACCTGCAGGAAAACAGAGACAGCCTGTTTGATGCAGAGTGTGTAGATGCTTTTTTTGCAGTTTGTACAGAAGAGTTATTTGCGCAGATGCGTAATGACCGGGTGGAGGAGTATCTGTGGAAGAAAGTACCGCGTCAACGGATAGAATGCGATGAAGCTGTGTGTAAAGATCTGGCAGATTTCTTTGCAAAGATTATAGATTATAAATCAGAATTTACCGGCAGACATTCTCTCGGAGTAGCGTCAAAGGCTGCTCGTCTGGCAGAATATATGGGCTATGACAAAGAAGCGGTTCAAAAAATGTATCTGGCAGGTGCTCTCCATGATATCGGTAAAATGGCGGTTGGAAATGAAATACTGGAGAAACCGGGCAAATTGACAGACCGGGAATATGCAAAAATGAAAGATCATGCCGGATACACCTATATGATCTTATCAGAAGTTCAGGGTTTTGAAGAGGTGCGGGACTGGGCAGGACTGCACCATGAAAAACTGGATGGAAGCGGTTATCCGTTTGGCAGGACGGCAGATGAGCTGAGTGAACCCGAACGGATCATGGCATGCATCGATATTTATCAGGCATTGACAGAGGCAAGACCCTATAAAGAGGGAATGTCGCATGAAAAGGCATGCAGTATATTAGAGGATATGGCAGGGAAGGGCTGGCTTGATGGAAATGTCATACAGAAGGTCAGATCCTGTTTTTCAAAAACGATATAGGAGCATAGAACCGAAGAGAACCGGCAGGATGCGATCATCGCACAGAGGAAGATTACATAAGCAATTCTTGTAGGGCAAAACGCTGGTTTTGCCCTTTGTTTTATGAAGAGGGAATTGAAATTTTGGCAGGATACGGTATAATAGAAAAATATGTCATAAATAGTTAGCAAGAGAATGGAGAGTGAAAAAGATATGAATGAGAAACAGAATTGCGCAGCGGCAGCGGAGAATAAAATGGGAACGATGCCGGTCGGAAAGCTGGTATTTAATATGTCACTGCCAATGATGGTATCGATGCTGGTGCAGGCACTGTACAATATTGTGGACAGTATCTTTGTCGCAAAGCTGTCGGAAAATGCACTGACAGCGGTATCCCTGGCATTTCCGCTGCAGACGCTTCTGATCGCAGTGGGAACGGGTACCGGCGTTGGTATGAATGCATTGTTGTCAAAGTCTCTCGGAGAGAAGAACTTTAAGAAGGCAAATCGTACGGCAAGTAATGGTGCCTTTATCTATGCCATGAGTTATGTGGTGTTTTTGATCCTGGGTTTTACGATCGTGAAGCCTTTTTATCGCAGCCAGGTAGGAAATGCGGATGCCGAGATCATGACGATGGGAATCGAATATCTGAGTACCGTTATGATTTTTTCGTTTGGTCTGTTTACACAGTTTTTCTTTGAGCGTGTTCTGACTTCAACCGGAAGAACCATTTTTAGTATGACTTCCCAGCTGACCGGTGCGGTGACAAATATTATTCTGGATCCGATCCTGATCTTTGGTCTGCTTGGAGCACCGAAGATGGGAGTGACCGGTGCAGCAGTAGCAACTGTGATCGGACAGTGTGTGGCAGGTATCGTAGCCGGTACGTGTAACTTTAAGTTTAATTATGATGTCCGGATCCGTTTTCGGGGATTTCGCCCGGATCCAAAGATCATCGGTACGATCTATGCAGTCGGTGTACCATCCATTATTATGCAGTCGATCGGATCGGTGATGACATATTGCATGAATCGTATTCTGATTGATTTTTCTTCCACGGCAACGGCGGTTTTTGGTGTGTATTTTAAGCTGCAGAGTTTTTTCTTTATGCCGGTTTTTGGACTGAACAATGGAATTACACCGATCATTGCATACAATTATGGTGCAAGAAAGAGAAAACGTATGGTGCATACGATCAAGATCAGTATGATCACGGCATTTTGTCTGACGGCATTTGGTTTTGTATTATTTGAAGGTATCCCACAGGTTCTGCTGGGACTGTTTAATGCTTCAACGGATCTGCTTGCGATCGGTATTCCGGCTCTTCGTATCATCGGGATTCATTATCTGATCGCTTGGTTTTGTATTATCGCAGGAACCGTATTCCAGGCACTGGGAAAAGCAGTCTTTAGCATGGTGGTATCAATCATGCGTCAGCTGGTGGTGCTGATCCCTGCGGCATATATTCTGGCAAAAGTCGGTGGGCTGCATGCGGTATGGTGGTCATTCCCGATCGCGGAGGTGATCTCATTTATCGTGTCCCTGTCATTTTTGCTTCATATTTACCGGACGATCATACGACAGATACCGGAGGAATAAGGAATGCTAAATTAAAAAGATAGGATATTCTTAAAGAGTCCGGAAGGATAGGAGACTGGCAGGATGATCAGACAGAGAATGACGTTTTATGGAAGGGTACAGGGAGTCGGTTTTCGATGGAAAGCACATCATCTGGCAGATGCCCTGGGACTGACTGGATGGGTTTATAATGAATATGATGGCTCGGTCCGGATGGAGGTGCAGGGAGAGCAGGCACTGATCGACCGGATGGTACAAGAGCTGTCGCAGGATCGGTATATAGACATTCAGGATGTACAGGTAAGAAAGATCCCGGTGGAGGAGGATGCGCGGGGATTTCATATCCGCGACAGATAGATCAGGAATGGAGAATAGTGTGGATATCGGGCTTTTTATGGAGCCGGTTGATACGCAGGAGATGGAGTACATACGGATTTTGGACAGCGATCACTGGGTTGTTGGAATGCGGCCGGATGACCCGATGGCGGCAAAACAGGTTATTCGAAAAGAGGATCTGTTAGATAAGCCACTGATCCTTCCGGAGCGGCTGAATGTGCAGAGTGAATTTGTGAACTGGTTTGGCAGGGATTATAAGAAGCTGCAGATTGCCTTTGTCAGCAATCTGGGAACGAATGCCGGGATCATGGCGCAATATGGACTGGGCTATCCGGTATCGATTGAGGGAGCAGCCAGGTACTGGAGAGAAGACCTGCTGGTGCAAAGACCGTTAGATCCACCGATCACTGCCGGTACGGTGATCGCCTGGCGCAGAAATGTTCCCTGCTCCAATGCCGTCAACTGTTTTATAGAAGAAATCTATGCTTTTGAAGCATTGAATAAGGGAACAATATAAGTATTGGACATAGAAAAGAAAACAGCGTTATAATTAAGCCATAAGAGAACAAATACAGATGACGCAGGGCATCTGTGGATTGAGAGGAATATTATGAGTAAACGATTAGTGGCTTATTTTAGTGCAAGCGGAAATACCAAAAAGGTGGCAGAGAATGTAGCAAAGGCGGCAGGAGCGGATCTGTATGAGATCAGACCACAGACACCGTATACGAAAGCGGACTTAAACTGGATGGACAAAAAGTCCAGAAGCAGTGTTGAGATGGCAGATAAGAGTTTTCGTCCCCAGTTAGCCGACCGGGATGCACATGCAGAAGCATATGACCAGATATTGATTGGATTTCCGATCTGGTGGTATGTGGCACCTACGATCATCAATACTTTTCTGGAGAGCTATGATCTGAGCGGAAAGCAGATCGCTCTGTTTGCGACATCCGGTGGCAGTGGATTTGGCAATACAGTAAAGGAATTGCAGCCATCCGCACCGGATGCTGTGATCACGGAAGGAAGATTATTGAATAATGCATCTGCTCAGTCGATTACAGAGTGGGTACAGTCATTATAAAAGGAGGTATTTAAGATATGGGTAAGATCGTACAGACA
>CAUCOL010000195.1 GCA_958444395.1 uncultured Lachnospiraceae bacterium | reverse complement strand
CAGCTCTTTACCGGAGAACTCCAGTACGGGCTTGCTGTCACTTGCAGGGCTCAGGAAAGAGTCATGTTTTTCAGCGGTAACACCTGTCATAGGCTGGAACCAGTGAGTATAATGGGTTGCGCCATGCTCTAATGCCCACTCCTTCATTGCATGAGCAACTACATTTGCGATATCCTGATTCAGATCCTCGCCGTTTTCCAAAGTCTTTTTCCAGGATTTGTAAACGTCCTTTGGAAGTTTTGCCTTCATTACTTCATCGTTGAACACGTCTGTTCCAAAAACCTGTTCAATAACATTCTGTTCCATAATATGTACCATCCTTTCATATGTGTTAGTAATAAAAATTACTAATGATCTTAAAATGGGAGGCTGCCGGATAAGCTGCAGATACATGATGTCATGGCGGCCTCACATGGTAAACGCAAGAACGTTATGTCAGTCATTCTAGTAAAAAAGGGCGAACTCATTACACAATAATGAAATGAGAACGCCCTTGTTCTGTAACCGTTTACCAACTGTTTTGTAATATAGCACATTTTTTTTTGTTTGAAAACCCTTTTTTTTACTTTTTTTTGGAAACGGTCGCTGAAAACCGACTGGAAATATATGGAAAATGCCGTAAAACAGGGCTTTTGCAGACAGAAAAAAATTGTAAAAAATGTTTCCTGGCAGGCTGTTTTAAAACAGCATACATCCACAGAGACAGAAGAAGTGAAAAACGGACAGCGCGAAATTTATTCATTAGAAGCATTTTCTTGATTTTTAAGAACAAATCCTTTATCATGAAAAGAAATATATAAGAGAGTTAGGAAAGGCAGAAGGATGGCAGAAAAAAAGAAACAAATGCAGCCGAATCGGCAGGAAGCCGCCCGGACAGAGCGGACAAAACCGGAATGTGTAACGAACGCTGCATCGGACAGTGGTATAGAAGAAAGAGATATTAGTATAGAAGAAAGTACGACAGGAAACGGGACGGTGTCCGGACAGACAGAACAGGCGGAAGCCGAAAAACAGTCTTCGCCGGACGGTAGGATGACAGGCGGCCAGCGTATGAAAGCAGCCTTTGGAAACTGGTTCGGACTGCTGCTGGTAATCATCTGTGGCGTGTTGTTTTCCTTTATAATCGCTCGGTTATCCTATCTGGCAAATGGTGTGTCATATCTGCTGCGGCTGATCAAGCCGGTTATTTATGGTGCTGTGATCGCCTATTTGCTGAATCCTTTTATGAAGATGTATCAGAAAGCAATCTTAAAAGGAATGTACCGGAAGGACAGGCGGCCATCTAAGCGGGGAGTAAGCATTTCGCGTGGAATCAGTATTACATTGGCGATGATCACGGGACTTCTGATCATTGCCGCTCTGATCTGGCTTCTGGTGCCACAGCTTGTGACCAGCATTGCCACTCTGGTCAACACAGTGCCGGATCAGGCAGAGGCATACTCCAGAAAACTGATCGCACAGATCCAGAATAATCATTTTCTGGCAAATCAGCTGCAGCGCCGGATGGTCGATCTGACGAATACATTGGATGAATGGATGCAGAATGACCTGCTTCCGTGGATGCAGTCGGATCTGCTGCCAAATGTAAATTCCGTTGCCACGCAGTTTGCAAATGGTGTCATGAATGTATTAGGTGTCCTTTACAATGTATTTATCGGGATGATCGTTGCAGTATATCTTCTGGCAGGCAAGGAAGTCTTTATTGCACAGGGAAAGAAGATATTATATGGAAGCTGTGGCAAGAAGCAGGCTGACGTGATCCTGCACTACGCAAGAATTACCAATAATATGTTCAGTGGTTTTATCTCCGGGAAGATCGTTGACTCTACGATCATCGGTATTATCTGCTTTGCAGCAATGTCCGTACTGCATCTGCCGTATGCGCTATTAGTCAGTGTGATCGTGGGTGTGACGAATGTCATCCCGGTCTTTGGACCGTATATCGGAGCCGTGCCAAGTGCACTACTGATCCTTTTGGTCAGTCCTCTTCAGAGCCTTTATTTTGTGATACTGATCGTGGTGATCCAGCAGCTGGATGGAAATGTGATCGGACCGGCGATCTTAGGAGGGTCAACCGGTCTCACAGCATTCTGGGTGCTGTTTGCGATCCTGATCTTTGGAGGAATCTGGGGACTGGCGGGCATGATCGTGGGTGTACCATTGTTTGCCGTGATCTATCGTGTTCTCAAGGATTATATGGAATTGCGGCTGACACGCAAAGGGATGAATACATCGACGATTGCCTATATGAATCTGAAAGAGATCCAGACGGATTCGACCGGCCGTTCGCGTTATATTCCATTTTCAAAGGAAGAGATGGAAGATGCTGCGCTGCAGCGGCAGAATGAGGAAAAAATTTCCCTGGCAACGATACTGGATGGGGCAGCAGCACCGGAGAATGTGAACACAGGGAGACGGCGGTCTCGCAAAAATAAAAAATCAACAGGAAATGAGGGATAGACGTGATAAAAAGCATGACAGGCTATGGATGCTGTGAGATCCAGAAGCCGGAATATAAATTAAGTATAGAGATCAAAGCGGTAAACCACAGATACTGTGATCTGAGCATTAAGCTGCCTAAGAAATTTAATGCCTTTGAACAGCAGATCCGTACCGTGATGAAGGAATATGCGCAGCGTGGAAAGATCGATGTGTTTATCGGTTATGAGGAATATGCGGACAGCAACGCAAAGATTGTATATCATGCGAATATTGCCAAAGAGTATATGCAGGCGATTCGTGAGGCACAGACACAGTTTGGACTGGAGTCAGAAATTACACCGGAGAGACTGATCCGTTTTCCGGAGGTCGTTTCTATGGAAGAAGAAAATATGGATCTGACGGAGGTTTATCCGGTTCTGGAGGAAGCACTTCGTGGTGCTGCAGGACAGTTTACACAGGCGAGACAGAAAGAAGGACAGCATCTTAAGGAAGATCTTCTTGGCAAACTGGAACAGATTGAACGGTCGGTTACGATGGTAGAGGAACGTTCTCCTGCCATGCTGCAGGAATACCGTCGTAAGATTACGGAAAAGGTACAGGAGCTGCTCGGTGATACGAAAGTGGATGACAGTGTTCTGGCTACAGAACTGGCTGTATTTGCCGATAAGGTATGTGTTGATGAGGAGACAGTCCGGTTACGAAGCCATATTAAGAATATGCGCGATACCTTTGCGCTGGATGAACCGGTCGGAAGAAAACTCGATTTTATCGCTCAGGAGATGAACCGGGAGGCAAATACGATCCTTTCCAAAGCAAATGACAGAGAGCTGTCCAATACAGCGATCGATCTGAAGACGGAGATTGAAAAGGTGCGTGAACAGATACAGAATATCGAATAAACAGACCGTGCGGGAGCAGTGGGATATCTCTGCTTCCACAAACACCGCAGTTCAGAAAGGCAGGGCATCAGATGCTTGTAAATATAGGATATGGCAATGTGGTAAATATGGATAAGGTGTTGGCAGTGGTTCATGCAGATGCGGCACCGATCAAGCGGATGGTCCAGGTGGCGAAAGACAGTGGACTGGCGATAGATGCGACCTGTGGCAGAAAGACAAAATGTGTCCTGATGATGGAGAGCGGACATATTGTTTTGTCGGCGTTACTGCCGGAAACGATCGAAAGCAGATCAAATGAGATCAATACTATATAAAAGGGAGATAAAGAATATGGCTGAAAAAGGAGTCTTAACGGTAATTTCCGGATTTTCCGGAGCAGGAAAAGGAACGGTGGTAAAGGAGCTTGTCAGAAGATATCAGTACGGACTGTCCATTTCTGCAACAACACGCAGTCCGAGAGAGGGCGAAGTGGATGGCAGAGAATATTTCTTTAAGACGAGGGAAGAATTTGAGCAGATGATCCGGGAGGATGCCTTGATCGAATATGCCAGATATGTAGATAATTATTATGGTACGCCAAAAGATTATGTAATGCAGCAGCTGGAGCAGGGAAAGGATGTGATCCTGGAGATCGAGATGCAGGGAGCGTTACATGTGCGTGAGGTTTTTGATGATGTCAATCTGATCTTTCTGACGCCGCCGAGTGCCGCTGTACTGGAGGAACGTCTCCGGGGACGTGGTACAGAGACAGAGGAAGTGATCTGCAAACGTCTGAATCGTGCCAAAGAGGAGTGCGATTATATGGCACAGTACGATTATATTGTAGTCAATGATGATCTGGACCGGTGTGTAGAGCAGATGCATCAGCTGATCCAGTCTCTGCATTGTACCA
>CAUCOL010000194.1 GCA_958444395.1 uncultured Lachnospiraceae bacterium | reverse complement strand
CAACAGAGCCTACAGTAGCTCGTACTACACCTGTAGCAGTTACAACAGGTTCTGCAACACTTGCAAGCAAAGCAGCTATCAAGTACACAGTTCCTTCCGGTGCATCTGTAAAGGTTGCATACAACGGTAAAGAAGCTGTTATCACTCCAGAGTTTGTTAAGTTCATCGCTAACACAACAATCTCTGCTGATTCTGCAAAGAACTATGTTGACAAGTGGGCAAAGACATCTGAGGCCGAGGACATCGCTACTCTGTTACCAGAGGGTGCAGTAATTCCTAAGGAAGCTGGCGAGATCTCTGTTAAGGGTGAAGGTGCTACAAAGGCTGTTACAGTATCCGGTTCTTCTATCGTAAAAGATGGTACATACACAGCTACTGTTGAAGAAAAAGGTGGCAACTTCGTAGTATCTACAACAAGCAAGAACGGTGCTGAGTCTGTAATCACTATCACAGACAAGAACACAACAGCTGTAACAAAGGTAAATGGTAAGACATTCACAGCTACAACAAAGGATGCTTCCAGCAACGCTGTTGAGATCAAGAATGCAAATGGTGATCTGATCGCAGAAGCTGCAATCAATGCAGATGGTTCTTATGACTTCACTGTACTTGAGCAGTACAAAGATAAATTCGGTATCAACTAATTCTGAAAAAGAAATAGAGAGATAACGTATCGAGATTCCTCGGTTCCTTCGGGATCCGAGGAATTTTTTCTAGCTGACAGAAGTTGTGTCAGATATCTTATCCTGGCTGACAGAAGCTGGGTATATCTGCTTTATCATCACGGCCGAGAGTTATGTACTGTGATGGATAGCCATTAGGAAACGATATGTTTTATGCTATGAAAGGTATGGGTGTATACGAATGTATAAGGGGAAACAAATTTTGAAAAAAACTCTGGCAGCCGGTCTTGTGTTCAGTATGATGGCGGCAGGTTTGCAGCCAGCAGTCTCACAGGCAAAAGTCAGGGTGAATTATAAATCTTCATCTTTATATGTAGGGAAATCCATTCAATTAAAAATAAAAGGGACAAAAAAGAAAGTCATCTGGAAAAGTTCGAATAAAAAAATCGCAAATGTCAGTAAAAAGGGAAAAGTAACCGGTAAAAAGTGTGGAACAGTAACGATCACAGCAAAGCTGAGCGGATCTTCACAGACATTGAAAAGCCGGATCAAAGTCGGTAATTATATTACCGGTATCAAGCTGGATTCAGCAGATGTTGTTGTATTAGATCACGGAAGCACCAGTCAGATCAGGGCATCGGTCACGGGAAAGAATCCACTTTATAAAGATATGACATTTGCATCCTCCAAAAAGGAGGTTGCGACAGTAACAGCCAATGGTCAGATCAAGGGAATCGCAGAGGGCGTGGCAGACATTCTGGTGACTTCGCATGCAAAAAATAAATCCGGTAAGAAATGCCAGAAAAAGGTCATCGTAGTCGTGAATGCTGCATCCGGATCTGACAGTACGGCGAAACCTTCACCGACTGCTTCTGCAGGAACCACGGCAACGCCGGGAGGTACTTCTACACCGGTGGCTTCGACGGCTCCGAGTGCTGCACCGACCCAGTCAGCACGGATCATATCCTATAATGGGGCAGCACCGCAGACACAGGATTCACTGGAGCAGGTGATTAAAAATATTCCGGCTCCGGATACATCGGTCATGGTGCCTGCTACGATTGTAATGGAGGAAAATGGTACGACTTCTACCTTATATTTCCTGAATAAGAATTATACGGGGACAATGAGTCTGGAAGTATTTGGAAACAGCTTTAGCAGTTCGCGGAGTGTAAGTGACAGCCTGCATACGATCGCAGCGGTCAAAGGACTCACTTATATTTATCGAAATGAAAAAGATGAACCGGTCATGAGTATTAATGATAAGAAAGGAAACTGCACGGTAACAAATCTGTTGACCGAGGAGCAGATTAAGTTCCAGGTGTATGAAGCCGATACGGTATATAATTCGCCGTATGGTCTGATTGTTGCCGGAGGGGACACGACTTCTAAAATTACATTGAAATAATAGCAGATTCATGTTATGTTTCATATATAGATGTGTCTGTGACCCTGACCATAACAGGAGATTAAAAAGACATGGTACTAAAAATGAAAAGAACAGTGTGCTTACTCTGTCTTTTGGCAGTTGGTCTGTGTCTGTCGACACAGACAGCGAAAGCAGGGGAGATCAATGGAAACGAGGAGAGCGTTTTAAGCGCAGCCCAGGGAAAATTTGAATACAAAGGAAAAACATACGTTGCGAAGCAGAGTTATCTGGATCAGCTTCGGAACAAATTCATGCAGGATGATGTAGATCTGAAAGCAGACGAGGCGAAAGAAGCGATCGCAGGCATTTACAGCAATGTTGAGACAGGTGTAAAGGAAGGATATCTGGAGGAGATCACGGCAGACGGTTCTGATCCGGATCAGGAGACGACAGATGGAAAGGCAACACCGAGTGATGATGGATCCGGTTCTACGGCAGCACAGAATAATACATCCTCACAGGAAAGTGATACTGCATCGCAGCCTGCAGACGGGAAAACGACGCAGGGAGGGGGTGCAGATCATGCACAGGATTCCTTATCGACAGCAGTTCCGGTGAAAGCACCGAAGGGTGAGTTTCATTTAAATATGAAGAAAGCCATTCAGGCAGTCAGTATCACAGAACAGAGTAAAGCTGGGGCAGTGCATACTACGATCGTAAAGAATTATGCCGAGCCAATGGCAAAGAGTGCTCTTGCTGTCGTTGCCGTCGTTACAGTGATTACACTGGTCATGTTGTGTATACGAAAGAAAGGAAAGCTGAAGAAGATCCTTCCGGCGGCCTTATCACTGCTTCTTTTGATCGCAGGTGTGACATTAGGTACAACCTCAGCAGTGACGGCATTTGGTTTTTGCAGCGGAAAAGTACTGGTAAATCAGGTCGCAGCCGACGGTTATTACAATCAGGTATACAAGACCTTTCATCAGAATACGGGAGAGATCCTGCAGGCAGCCGGATTCCCGGCATCTGTACTGGATGAACTTCTGGATGAACGGACGATCTATCTGGATGGAAAATTATCGCTGGAGGCAACCTTTAATGCAAAACGTACAAAAGAATTTATGAATATCCAGGACAGTGTCAAACAGACGCTGACGGATTATCTGGTACAGGAAAACTATAGCAATGCAGAGGAGTTATCCGATTCGATTGGAAATATCGCCGGTCTGATCCAGACAGGCTATTCTGACAGTTTGAAGTTTTCTTATGCAGAATGGATGAAGGATGCAAAGGAGACAGGGCAGAAGACATGCTATCATTATATGTTCGCAGCCGTTCTTCTGTGTGTGGCAGGGTTGGTTGTGCAGCTTTTATCCCAGCGGTATATACATCGTATCTTCCGTGTGATCGGATGGAGTTGTCTGATGCCGGCTGTGGCATGCGCAGGGGCATCGGTGTATTATATTCTGCGAGGAGGATATAAAGATCTGGCTCTGATCCAGGCGGATTACAGTAATTTCTTCAGCAGCTATCTGAAATGGAACGCACAGTTGTTTATAGGCGTAGCCGGATTAGAAATTTTAGTATTTGTCATCTGTGTATTAGCAACATTGTCTTTAAAGAAGACTAGAAAGAAAAATCCGATCTACAGAAAAATACGAAAGGCATAGGCAGTGTATGGGGAAAAAAGGTTATGTAGATATTCACTCACATATTTTACCGGGTGTAGATGATGGTTCACGAAATATGGATATGACGAGAGAACTTCTCAAGGCGGAGATAGCAGAGGGCGTGACCGAGATTATCGCAACACCACACTTCGATACGGAAGAGAATCTGCAGGATCCGGAGCATATCCGTGAAGTGGCAGCACAGGTACAGAAAGTGGCGTCTGAGCTGTCTGATAACTTGACGATTCATACCGGATGTGAGATACTATTTAGTCGTGGTATCCTTGACCTGATACAGCAGGACAAGGTATTGACACTGGGAGATACAAATTATGTGCTGGTTGAATTTTATCCGAGCGAAAGCCATCGGGATATTTACCGCGCAATGCGTGATATTATCCAGTTAGGGAAAAGCCCGGTTCTGGCACATGTAGAACGTTATGAATGTTTTATCGGTCATCTGGAATATGTTCATGAATTGATCGAGCTGGGGGCTTATATACAGATGAATGCAAGAAGTCTGACAGGCAAACGGTTTGACAAGAGAACACGATTTTGTAAAGCGGCAGTGCAGAAAGGAC
>CAUCOL010000193.1 GCA_958444395.1 uncultured Lachnospiraceae bacterium | reverse complement strand
GTGTCCTCTCCTGCCGGACTCTCTGTAGAAGAAGCCAGGGCACTCCTGGTTGGAATCGCAGCCGCCCCCGGCTCAAAGGATGACCGGACAGCCGAAGAACTTACCGGCAATGTTGTACCAGGAGTCAGCTCCGGCGGTACGGATTCTCTCGGTGAATCCGTCTGCTGCGGTGTCCATTCCGGTTCCTGTCCGGTGGATGGTACCGGACTCCATTTTGCATACAGTGTAATACTTTCATTCACCTTTTCCTGACGATATGCCTTAAGAGAGGCCAGTTTATTATAACCACTGTCAAAATACCATCCCAGGAATGTATATCCTTTCTTCTGCGGTACCGAAATATAGCAGGATTGATCCGGATACAGGTACACTGCTTCATCCTGCTTGTTATCACATAGATAATGCAGCGAAACGCTGTATTGTGGATATAATACCAGATCTGAAACCGGATTCAGTTTTTCACCCGGGTAATATACCTGCTCACTTGCATCAACATATCTGCCGACGTTTCCAAAATCCTTCAAATAAAAAGGCAACGTATATACTCTCGAATAAACAGCACTCTCTGTCGCCACAGAGGTCTCCGGACTTTCGCTTTCCGTAACAGACTTTTTCCTGTACTGTATCTGATACGTGCAAGGTTCCAGATAGACAGCTGCCACAGAAGTTCCATCCCCATGAATGCGCTGCTGCAACAGCTGGCTATACTCAACCGGTTTATAACCGCCTCCCAGCAGCTTTGTGATGCACTCTGACAGACTCAGATCATACAAACTGCAGATTGCTTCCCCGATATAGGCGTCCGTACGCCCCTTCAATGCAATATCGCTTCCCTGTATGTAACCACCCTGCTCCATGTTCTTATAATATGGAATCAGCCGGAAGGTAGTATCATCTCTTGGCAGCCATACAGCATAGAGAAGCTGATCATGATTTGGCAGACGCAGTGTCTCGCCCGGTCTTACGATCGACTGCACAGCATCCGGTGTAACACCCCAGCCGGCAAAAAGATAGCCTTTTCTCTCAATCGTCGGCTGTGGTATCACAACCTCCTCTTCAAATAACCCCTTGATCCGCTCCATTTTCGGCGCATCTGTTTGAACGCTTCCTCCATTCAGATCAAAGTCTACACTATATTCCCCACGGCGGAAATAAGCAGTCAGCACAAGGCTCCCATCTGCCTTTACCGTTCCTTTCAGATTAGAAGCATCTTTATCAAGCCAGAAGCCCGGATAAATGTCTGCAATATCCTCTGTTTCTACTACTTTTTCCGTATATTCACTCAATGTATATGACATGGAAAGTTCAAAGCTGCGATCTGCCTTCTGCTTATAATATTCGATATGGTAAGAAGACGGTGCCGGTTTCCACAATGCATAAAGGGTCGTATCCCCGTCGATCTGAAATTGTGTTTCACCGTTTTTGGCATCCGAAGTTCTTGCCCAGCCGGCAAATTCATACCCCATACGCTCCGGCTTTACCGTCACATTCACTTCTTTATCACTCCAGACTGCATAAAGGGTCTTAACATCCGGCTGCTCACAGAGATTTCGGACATTACAGCCATCCGAATATTTTACACCCTCTCCCGGCGCATCTGCCCATCCGATAAAATCATGATACACCCATAAAGAAGAGGTTCCGGCAGTTGCATCCGCACCATTTAGATCCAGGCTGACCTTACTCTTTTTGATATATACATTCTGTGTAAGCTGATAGGTATGGCCATAATAGCAATCCTCCATCACAGACATACTGCTGCCACTGGCTGTCTCTGACACAAATCGAATATTATAAGTAACCGGTTCAAAATAACGGTAAATAGTACATCCGGTACTTCCCACCTGGTTGCTGGTAGAGCTTACATAACGGTATCCTTTATAGTACGCACCGGCTGTCGGATCCGTTCCCATCGCCCCACCACTGACAGTGGAAGCATACGCCGCATTCCAGGTATTTGTCCCAAGCCTTGTTCCGGCATCCGGTCCATTCCGTACAATGTCTTCCCCAAATACAGAGATCATGGCACTTTTAAAGAAACGGTATACAACCATTCCATGTGATGTGATCGTTTCTTTTGTGCACCCTGCATACACTCTGCCCGGGTAATACTCTCCCGGAACGGTCACATCCCCTGCATCGGCGCCGGATACCACCTGTTCATAACCAGCTTGTAATTCACTCTCACCCAATACGACGCCATTTTCATCTTCCCCCAGTATATCAATACACTTTACCGGATAGCTGGCAATTTTCTTATCAAACTGTGCATACAGAACCTGGCTTCCTTTCAGGGCATCTCCGACATTGATTTTGGTTCCACCCTCCGGTTCTGTATACCATCCTCGAAAGGTATACTCGTATTTATCTGATTTTTTCACTGCCGTCGGCAGGGAATACACAAGGTATTTCCAGCTGTCACAAAATGCATAGCCGACTCCCTGGATCGTGGCTCCATCCGCCACCATTCTGAAATCACCGCCTGCTTTTAACTGCTTTCCTGCCTTGATCCGATATTCAACAGAAACATCCTCCTGATCAATCGGTCCATAGATTACATGACTGTCTTTTAACAATGCTGCCATCAGCGAATATTCCGTAGAAATACAGGAAGAGATCGGCTCAATACTGTATTCATACTCCCGGCTGATCTCTTTGCCATACTGATAGCGGATCGTCTCAATACTGTATACTTTGGGAACATAAAAATTCAAATGCTCCCCACGGATATTAAAACGGCGGCTTCTGCCAAGATTTACATTTCGCATATACCGCCCAAATGCAACGTCCTTTTCCTGGCTATACGTCTCCCCATCCATATAAGAGGCATTAAGCGTCCAGCCGGTGTCCGCATGATAAGTATAGTCATCATACGCATAGGTTTTCATCTTATCTTCGATCAAAATGCACACCCCCGGATATGCCTTTCCTCCTTCTGTCTTAGAATAGGTTGTCCCTATTTCGTTTGAAAAGATCGCCTGAGCGTCTTTCTTACCCCACAGGCCGCCAGCCAGCATAAGCAGGCACAGCATGCACAGGGAGTATACTGCTTTCCATTTTTTCATATAAAACCTCATTTCCCAGCGTTCCATCCCCAAATAGGGAACAGAACATCCCCAGATCAACGTGTAACAAAATTGTCCCTCAGAATGCCGCTATTATAGCAGTCGTCCGGGCGGAATGACAATGGACAAAATACTCAAAAAAAGACCATAAAAAAAGATACAATTTCTCTCTAAAATATATCAAAAACGATATATTTTCATAAGAAAATCATATCTTTTATAAATTTCTATTCTTTTTACCCAATAAAAAAACAGGAATTTTGGTATTTATCAACAATGTTCCTGAAAAAATAACACATAACCTTACGTCACGCTTTTGCATCAAAAAAACAATTCCAAACATCTTGTTTTAACTTTTTCCATGCCTTCGGGTGTTTTACATAATATTTTGGACACAGCTTGCCTGTGACATCATAATGACGGATAATCTGCTTCTGCTTAATTTCATAGGTATGGCAAAGCCATGCTGTCAGCTGTATCAACGACTGGTATGTCTGATCCGAAAACTTACCGGATTTGTCCGGATGACAGCATTCGATCGAGATTGTGTCTTTATTCCGGTCATTGGACGCATAGGCGATCTCGTCCAGTGGTATGCATTGAATGATCTGTCCATCCAGCCCTACCACAAAATGACTGCTGACCTTATTTTCTGCACTGTCTGCTTCATTTTTACGGCTTTCAAAATAATCGCGGTTTGCTTTTGCATCGGTTCCCGGATTCGCCGTATAATGGATCACGATCCCTTTCACTTTCTTCAGCGCAATCTGTGGTCTTGAATTTACATTCGGTGTCAGAAACAGTTCTTCTATCTCCGGTTTTGCCACTTCCACCCTGTCATAATCTACCCAGTCATCTTTTGCAATATAACGATGATAGATCAGACTGGAAACGGACAGAAGAATACTCAAAAAAGCGGCGGCGATAATCCCGCCAGCCGCTATTAAAACCAGAATATATCGAACACGTTTCTTCTGATAAGGTGTTCTTTTTTTCATCATTATTCTTCCACACTGTAGTTTGGAGCCTCTTTTGTGATATGTATATCATGCGGATGACTCTCCTTCAGGGATGCAGCAGAGATCTTAACGAACTGACCTGTCTCCTGCAGAGTAGGAATATCCGGCGCACCACAGTAACCCATACCGGAACGAAGACCACCCATTAACTGGAATACTGTATCTTCTACAGTAC
>CAUCOL010000192.1 GCA_958444395.1 uncultured Lachnospiraceae bacterium | reverse complement strand
GAGTATGGAGAATATCGTAATGCCGACCGCCTGGGCGACCACATTTGGTTACCTGGGTGGTCTTTTTACATTCCGGGAAATTGTCGTATTCCGGAAAGATGGGGGAGTTTAATGCGGCTTGTCCGCGTTATGCTTAGCAACCTGTTGTTATTGACAAGAGCAAAAAGGAGATTAAAACATGCAGATGATTTCATTGGAAAAGGAACTGAAGGAAAACGCATATCCGGGCAGAGGAATCGTGATCGGTAAATCTGCAAATGGAAAATATGCAGTAACAGCGTATTTTATCATGGGACGCAGTGAGAACAGTCGTAACCGTGTATTTGTGGAAGAGGGAGAAGGCATCCGTACACAGGCATTTGATCCGTCCAAGCTGAGTGATCCAAGCCTGATCATCTATGCGCCGGTACGTGTCCTGGGCAATAAGACGATCGTAACGAACGGGGATCAGACCGATACGATCTACGAACTGATGGATAAGCAGCAGACCTTTGAGCAGGCATTGCGCACCAGAGAATTTGAGCCGGATGCACCAAACTTTACACCACGTATTTCCGGAATCATGCATGTAGAGAATGGGGAATATAACTATGCAATGTCTATCTTGAAGAGCAACAATGGAAATCCGGATGCATGCAACCGTTACACATTTGCCTATAGCAATCCGGTTGCCGGAGAAGGTCATTTCATCCATACTTATCAGTGTGATGGCAATCCGCTTCCAAGTTTTGAAGGAGAGCCAAAGCTGGTAGAGATTCCGGATGATATGGACGCATTTACACAGATGCTCTGGAATAGTCTGAATCCGGATAATAAGGTATCCTTATTCGTAAGATATATTGATATTGAAACAGGAAAATATACCTCTAAGATCGTAAACAAAAATAAATAAAACAGTAGTCTGGCTGCTGTAAGTCTGTTTATGAGCAGATATTCCATTACGTGAAAATAAATCATTAGAAAGGTGAAAAATCATGAAAGAATTAGAATTAAAATATGGCTGTAACCCAAATCAGAAACCGTCCAGAATCTTTATGAAGGAAGGAGAACTTCCTATCGAGGTATTAAATGGCAAGCCGGGTTATATCAACTTTTTGGATGCATTTAACGGCTGGCAGCTGGTAAAAGAATTAAAGAAGGCAACCGGATTTCCGGCAGCAACCTCTTTTAAACATGTTTCACCGGCAGGTGCTGCGGTAGGTGTTCCATTGAGTGAAGTGGAAGCAAAGATTTACTGGGTCGATGATCTGGGAGAGCTTTCTCCTTTAGCTGCCGCTTATGCAAGAGCCAGAGGTGCAGACCGTATGTCCTCCTATGGTGATTTTATCGCATTATCCGATGTGTGTGATGTATGCACAGCGAAGATGATCAAAAGAGAGTTTTCTGATGGTATCATTGCACCGGGCTATGAACCGGAAGCGTTAGAACTGCTGAAAGAGAAGAAAAAGGGAAATTATGCGATCATCCGGATTGATCCTGATTATGTGCCGGATCCGATCGAGCACAAAGAAGTTTTTGGCATTACCTTTGAGCAGGGAAGAAATGAATTAAACATCGATAAGGATTTCTTCAGCAAGGTAGTAACAGAGAATAAAGAGATTCCGGATTCTGCCAAGAGAGATATGGCGATTGCCATGATCACATTAAAATATACACAGTCCAACTCCGTCTGCTTCGTCAAGGGTGGACAGGCAATCGGTATCGGTGCCGGACAGCAGTCCCGCATTCATTGTACCAGACTGGCAGGACAGAAGGCAGATAACTGGTTACTTCGTCAGTCTCCACAGGTCTTAAACCTGCCATTCAAAGAGGGCATGAAACGTGCGGACAGAGATAATGCGATCGACCTGTACATGGGTGAGGACTATATGGATGTACTGGCAGATGGCGAGTGGGAAAAAGTATTTACAGAAAAGCCACCGGTATTTACGAAAGAGGAGAAGCAGGCATGGCTTGCAAAGGCAACGGATGTAACGCTTGGTTCTGACGCATTCTTCCCATTCAGCGATAATATTGAGCGTGCATACCGCAGCGGTGTAAAATATATCGCACAGCCGGGCGGATCGATCCGTGATCAGGATGTGATCGACGCATGCAATAAGCATGGCATTGCTATGTGCTTTACAGGCATTCGTTTATTCCATCACTAATGGACGGAACATCTGTACAGGTATCGTAGAGAAATGCAGCGACAGATCCTGTTCTTATGTAATAAAAAGGGCTTTGCCACCGGGAATGTTCCGGTGCAGAGCCTTTTCTTTGCTTTTTATGCGATATAGTGTATAATATCTCTGATTATTTAATGGGAACGGATGTTACCCGGAAAAGAGGAAGAACATGAATTACAGAACAGTGGACGAATTAGAACATTTTGAATTTAAGGATGCCGGGATTCAGAGCGTCTATACCAGAAACGGTCACTTATATATGGAGCTGGAGTATGTCACGATTCTGCCGGAGAATAGCTGTAACCGGGACATCCGCAAGATGGGAACCAATTATATGCTGTTTCAGATCCAGCATGCGCAGATTACTTCTTTTATAGAGGAAGGCTTTACCGTATATGATGCGGATGGCAATAAAACAGACACAGTGGACGATAAGATCCTGCCGGTGGAAGAATATGCAGCAGGTTATGAACAGCTGGCAGAGGGAACGATCTATTCGCTTACACAGAAGGGCGATAGCTATGAAATCTGTATGGATACAAAGGAATGCGAAAGAACGTATACGATCTGCGTGACAGGAAATCATAATGTAGAGGAATGGGATCGTTTTATGAACCGCGAGTCGGATTATTAAAGGGGCGGCTTACAGGCATCCGTGGCTGTCACCGTGAAGCCATAGATCGACAGAGCCGGTCAGTAACGGCAGAAGAAGCAGACGGAAAGGAGGAAAAGGATGGCAGTACAACCGAAGACAGACACAAAAAAACAGCTGTGCGTTGGGATATTGGCGCATGTAGATGCCGGTAAAACGACCTTGTCGGAGGCATTATTATATACCAGCGGAACGATTCGTACCTGGGGCAGAGTGGATAATAAGGATGCATTTCTGGATACATATGAGCTGGAGCGGCAAAGGGGAATCACGATCTTTTCCAAACAGGCAGTGATCCGAACGGAATCGCTGCAGATACAGCTTTTGGATACGCCGGGACATGTGGATTTTTCGGCAGAAATGGAACGATCGCTGCAGGTGCTGGATTATGCGGTGCTGGTCATCAGCGGAACAGATGGTGTACAGGGGCATACCCGGACACTTTGGCAACTGCTGCGCCGTTATGAGATTCCAGTATTTCTGTTTATCAATAAAATGGATCAGCCGGGGACAGACAAAGAACAGATCCTGGCGCAGTTAAAAGAAATGCTGGATGATGGCTGTACCGATTTTGGGACAGAGGACAAACAGACATTTATGGAAAATGTGGCAGTCTGTGATGAGGATTTGCTGGAACAGTTTCTGGAATCAGGGCAGATCCATACGGAGCAGATCCGCGAGCTGATCGTTCATCGCCGGATTTTCCCTTGTTATTTTGGCTCTGCATTGAAGATGGAAGGAATCGATCAGCTGCTGCAAGGTCTGGAGGAGTATACGAAAGAGCCTGTTTATCCGGAAGAATTTGGCGCAAAGGTTTTTAAGATCGTGCGGGATGCACAGGGAAACCGGTTGACTTATCTGAAGGTGACCGGTGGTGTATTACATGTAAAGGACAAGCTTGGCGGCATACGGCTGGAGAAAGGAGCTGAGGGACAGCAGGTAGTTCCCTGGGAAGAAAAAGTCAACCAGATCCGTATCTATTCCGGTGAGAAATATGATACAGTCGATCAGGCTATGGCAGGTCTGGTCTGTGCGGTGACGGGACTGAGCTATACCAAACCGGGACAGGGACTGGGGGCTGAGGAGGATTCTGCTCTGCCGGTGCTGGAGCCGGTGTTAAATTATCAGCTGATTCTTCCACCGGATTGTGAACCGGCTGCTTTTTTACCGCAGCTGCGTACCCTGGAAGAAGAAGAACCACAGCTGCATCTTGTATGGAACGAGGCATTGCAGGAAATCCAGGTACAGGTGATGGGAGAGGTGCAGATTGAGATCCTGCAGAGTCTGATCCGGGAACGGTTTGGCATAACGGTACATTTTGGTACCGGACATATTGTCTATAAGGAAACAATCGCAAATAAGGTAGAGGGCGTCGGTCATTTTGAGCCTCTGCGCCACTATGCAGAGGTACATCTGATCCTGGAGCCGGGAGAACCGGGAAGCG
>CAUCOL010000191.1 GCA_958444395.1 uncultured Lachnospiraceae bacterium | reverse complement strand
GGGACATGAGGAATATACCAGAAATATGGCAGTAGGAGCTGCTTTTGCGAATCTGGCGGTTATCCTGGTGGATGCATCGCAGGGAGTATTGATCCAGACAAAACGTCATACCAGGATCTGTGCACTGATGGGCATACGTCACGTGGTTTATGCAGTCAATAAAATGGATCTGGTTGATTATGATGAGAATACATTTGATGCCATTGCAAAGCAGATTAAGAAAATGACATCGGAATATGATTTTAAGACCATGCATATTATTCCGGTATCCGCAACAGCAGGGGATAACATCACGACAGAATCCACAAGAACACCGTGGTATCATGGCGGTTCCCTGCAGAATTATCTGGAGACGATTGATGTCACGGATCATTCCGATGAGACGGGCTTTGTAATGCCGGTACAGCGTGTCAGCCGTCCGGATCATACCTTCCGTGGTTTTCAGGGACAGATCGAGGTGGGAGAAATCGCAGTCGGAGATGAGATTACTTCTCTGCCAAGTGGAGAGAAGGCGCATGTAAAGAAGATACTGAATCTGAATAAAGAGGTGACGGAGGCATGCAAAGGGGAGGCTGTTACGATCCAGCTGGATCGTGAAATGGATGTATCCCGCGGCTGTATGCTTTGCAAGAATGTTGATCTGCATGTTGGCAAGATGTTTACGGCAACACTGCTCTGGATGGATGATACAAAGCTGGTAGCGGGTAAGAACTATTATCTGAAGCTCGGGACGAAAACCGTGCCGGCAGTCGTTATGAATATCAAATATAAGGTCGATGCGAATGAAGGAACGCATGTACAGGCAGACCGTCTGTTAAAGAACGAGATCGCCTGCTGTGATATTTCCTGCTCCGATAAGATTGTATTTGATGAGTTTAAACATCATAAGGAGTTAGGCGGGTTCGTTCTGATCGACCGCGTGACGAATATGACTTCGGCATGTGGTGTAGTTGAGCATCAGCTCCGTCGGGAAAATAACCTGACATGGCATACGATGGATGTTACCAGACAGCTTCGTTCCCAGCAGAAGATGCAGGAGTCGAAGACGATCTGGATGACGGGATTATCCGGAGCCGGTAAATCTACCCTGCTGAATGAGGTAGAGAAGCGGCTGTTCGCACAGGGAAAACACACCATGCTTCTGGATGGAGACAATGTGCGCATGGGTCTGAATAAGAATCTTGGCTTTAAGGAGCAGGACCGGATCGAGAATATCCGGCGGGTGGCAGAGGTTGCCAAGTTGATGAACGATGCCGGACTGATCGTGCTGACATCCTTTATCTCGCCATTTGCTGCAGACCGTCAGAATGCGAGAAAGATTATTGGTGAGGAGGACTTTATCGAGATTTACGTCAGCACACCATTGGAAGAATGTGAAAAGAGGGATGTAAAAGGGTTGTATAAAAAAGCCCGCAGCGGTGAGATACCAAATTTCTCGGGTATCTCCAGTCCTTATGAGGCGCCGACGGATCCTGAGATTGAGATCGATACGACCGGAAAGAGTATTGACGAAGCCGTTGATTACATTATGCAGCAATTATCTAAATATATAAAATAAAGTGGCGGAATGGAGAATCGCCTAAGTGAAAGGAAGGGAGTTCCGGAAGGTTACGGCTCGTACCGGTCGTATGATCGTAACCTTTTGGGAACTTTTTTAAAAAACTTTACAAAACATAGTGACTTTGTAGGAAAAGTATGATACAATTTCATTACTAGGTCAAGAAATAGAGAAAACAGGTTTGGAGGCATATAGGTTTCCAAACCTGTTTGCATATAAGAAAGTATATGGATTTTGATATAGATATAAGAAATGCATATGAAAAACAATATAATTAGCAGAAGCTGACTTCGATTGAATCCATTATGGATCCATTTCCGGTATAGAGAAAAGAGAGACAGCGGGCGGAAGAAGGCAGCAACAGAACAGGAAAGGCAGGAGATTACAGTGAATCTGGACAGAGAATTAAAGATAGCAAAAGAAGCAGCAGTAAAAGCAGGACAGGCAATCATGGAGATTTATCAGGATGTGTCGGATATGGAGGTTACCTATAAGGAAGGGGACATGCCACTTACGGCAGCGGATAAGGCGTCCAACCGGATCATCGTGGATGCACTCAGAGAAGCGTTTCCGGACTATGCGATCCTGTCAGAGGAAGAAAAAGACGATCGTTCGAGGCTGGAGCAGGCATACTGCTTCGTTGTCGATCCACTGGACGGTACAAAGGAGTTTATTAAAAGAAACGGTCAGTTTACAGTAAATATAGCATTAGCGTATGAACACAGATCCGTGCTGGGTGTGATCTATGTACCGGTGACCGGCGAATTGTATTATGCAGTGCAGGGGCAGGGAGCCTGCCTGGATACACCGAAAGAGCAGGGCAGACGGCTGCATGTGTCAGGGGAAACAGATCTTTCCAAAGTACGCATGGTCATGAGCAGTTCGCATGGATGTGAACAGATGGATCGGTTATTGGAAAAATATAAGATACAGAATTTTGTTAAAATGGGAAGCTCATTAAAAGGCTGTGTGGTGGCAAAGGGAGAAGCGGAGCTGTATTACCGCTTCAATCCTACGATGGAGTGGGACACGGCGGCGATGCAGTGTATTGTCGAGGAAGCAGGCGCACTGTTTCGGCAGATGGATGACACACCGATGCTGTATAACCGCGAAGACAGTCTGAATGCAAAAGGATTTTACATAATCAATACACGGAAAAATAAATTGGAATTATAACGCAGGGTAATTCAGAAAAGAGGATGTATATGAGAGCAGAAAAGAAGAAAGAATGGAGCCTGCTGGCTTCTATGTTAAAGATCGGATTTGTTGGTTTCGGTGGAGGAAGTGCACTGATTCCGGTGATCGAAAAAGAAGTAGTAGAGGAACAAAAGCTGGTGAAAAAAGAAGATTATGACAAAGACGTGATCGTAGCCAGTATTACACCGGGGGCTCTGCCGGTTGAGATTGCGACCGGTCTGGGAAAAAGAGCCTATGGTCTTCGGGGAATGCTTCTTTCTGCTCTGTTCATGGCATTTCCGGGCGTCCTGATGACGGTGCTTCTGGTGTCTGTTCTGTCACGGCTGGATCAGACACTGGTGCGCCAGATCGAATGCCTATCGATCGGTATTACGGCATTTATCAGCTGCCTTCTGACCGACTACGCACGTAAGACACTGGCAAATGCGCGTAAGGAAAGTACTCTGCGTTTCAAGCGCGCCTGGGTGATCCTGGTGGGGGTATTTCTTCTGACCAGTGGCAAAGTGGTCTATAATATATTGGGAATCCAGGCAAAACCATTATTTTCCCTGTCCACGATCCAGGTGCTTGGAATTGCTTTTTTCGGAATCTTATATACACGGTGCCGTTTTAATAAGAAAAACAGCCTGATTTCTGTTGTTACGATTGCAGCGTATCTGCTGTGCATCAGTGACATTGGCAAGAAAGTGGAAGGACTTGGTTATTTAGAATGGGCGCTCAAACTTTGGATGCTTGTGCTGGCGGCAAGAGGAATGTACCAGAGTCTGACCGATGGCAATGCCGGGAAGAAAAAGAAGGCATGGCAGCCGATGGCAAAAGAAATGACTGTCTGGATCGCCTTTACGGTGATCCTGTCCATCCCGGCATTTTTTGTTTGTGGTGATATGCTTACGTATCTGGCAAGAGGCTTTGCTTCTTCCATCATATCCTTTGGTGGGGGGGATGCCTATCTGTCGGTAGCAGATGGCATGTTTGTAAATACCGGTATGATCTCCGAGACAGATTTCTATGGTCATCTGGTATCGATCGTCAATGTGCTTCCCGGTTCGATTCTGTGTAAGACACTGGCGGGTGTCGGCTACTATCTGGGCTATGGTTCTTCCGGCAGTGTATGGCAGGGATATCTGGTGGCGTTGTCCGGGTTTGCCTGTAGCGTGACTGCATCCGGCGGCATCTTCTGCCTCATTTATTATATATATGCATGCTTTTCCAGACTGGATGTATTCTGCCTGATCAGCCGCTGGATCCGCCCGATCATTGCCGGGCTTCTGATGACGGTAATGTTAAGCATGGTATATCAGAATGTACAGACCGGAGAGGGTTTGCAGATGGGCGGAACGGTCACACTGGTTATCACCGGCATCGTCTATGCACTGGATCTGTTGCTGCTTCGCGTCTTCAAGAAAAAGAACGGCTTTCTGATCCTCGTATCAGCAGCTCTTTCGCTGCTCCTGTGCAACGCAGCCATGACCATCCTGTAAAACACACAACATCACGATATAAAAATTCTCCC
>CAUCOL010000190.1 GCA_958444395.1 uncultured Lachnospiraceae bacterium | reverse complement strand
GAAGCACACCCGGATACAGACCTGGTCGTGTTCCCGGAACTTGCCACATCCGGTTATCAATGTGGTGAACGTTTCCACCAGTGGGCAGAAACTGCAGATGCTTCCAGTCCTTCTATCCAGCGCATGGGAAAGCTGGCACGCACTTATGGAACGCATGTTGTCTTCGGCATGCCGGAACGGGATCCGGATGACCCTAAGATCCTGTATAATGCACAGATTTTTCTGGATGATCATGGAAAATTGATTGGACAGTACCGCAAGATTCATCTGTTTGATTCTGAGAAGAAGATATTCACGCCAGGTGATACCTTCAAGGTATTTGATACATCGATCGGACGGATTGGTCTGTTCATCTGCTATGATGCATTCTTTCCGGAGGCTGCCCGCATCCTTTCGATCAAAGGGGCACAACTGCTGGTAAACAGCACGAATTGGGAAAGCCCTTACTCTTATGATATGGATACGGTCATGACAGCCCGCGCTTTGGAAAATACCGTATACCTTGCCTGCTGCAACCGGATTGGCACAGACACTACGCTGTCTTTCTTCGGTCACAGCCGGATCCTAAACCCGCTCGGACAGGTCATCTCCGGCGTGGAAGGCGAAGTCGAAGACTTCACCTATGCCAGTCTCGATTATGACCGTGCTACGCAGATGAAGAAAGACTATTACACCATGCTGACGGAACGCCGTCCGGAGCTCTATGGGGCACTGACTGCCACAGCCAAAAAGTAGTGGCCGCCCCGTTATATCATCTTCCACAGCCAGTAGATCACGCCCACGACCCAGCTGCAGAATATCCCGTACAGGATCACCGGTCCGGCGATTGTAAAGATCTTTACCCCGATGCCAAAGACCTGTCCTTCTGTCTGAAATTCTATCGCCGGTGATACCACGGAATTTGCAAAGCCGGTGATCGGCACAATACTGCCGGCACCGCCAAACTGTCCTAATTTCTGATATAGGTTGAGTCCTGTCAGAATAATACTGATTGCGATCAGGGTAAGCGTGGTATACATCCCTGCCAGCTCCTTGTCATTTCCAAGATACTGATAGAACTGGTTACAGATTTCTCCCAGCAGGCAAATCGCCCCTCCGACCAGAAATGCTTTTGCACAGTTTCCCAGACGGCTACTCTTCGGCGTCATGTTTTTTACATATGCATTATATTTTTCTTTCTGCTTTTCCGTATCCTTTTCCTGCAATACTTCTTCAATACTCGGTTTTGTACTATCTTTATCATTCATATCAATCTCCATTCCGCAGGCGCATTGCGTCGAAGGAATCGCAGGTCAAATATCAGATTTTGCTCTGCGATCAGGGCTATTTTGTGACGCCTGCGGCACAAATAGCCATCCCCATTTAAAGTCCCTTTCCATAGCGGAAATACAGCTGATAAAAACAGCCCAGTGCTTTTCCGACTGCCATTGCTGCGATCAGCCACTGTATCCCCGATTTGAGCTTTGTCCGCTGCACCAACACCGGAATCACCTTTAAGGTTTCTGCCAGTGCCATCGCCAGACAGCCGATAAAGATGCCGGCAAACAGTCCAAACAGTGCCAGACAGACGACTCCTCCGGGCACAGATACATGAAAAACGGTCACCAGACAGCCTGCCATACCGCCTAGAAAAATACAGTTCTCGATCTGATACGTTCTGCAAGCCTGTCCCATCCGATCCGTCAGACGCGGGATCATTTCCAGGATTGATATAAATGCAAAAACACCGCCTGCCACGGCAATTCCACCTGCAAATCCTATCACCGCCAGAATAATATACTGCATACCTATCATTTTATGATCTTTCCTTCCCGGGATGCATCCTGGATCACTGCCTGATTCATCTCCTGCTCATAACTGCGCATCTCAATATGGATCGGTGTCGGATCTTCCTGAATCTTTCCGGCAGAGAAATGATTGTAAAATCCCAGGATACCGATCCCGATACCGATGCTGTATGCGACTTCCATGACACTTCCGGAGGACTGATTTTCACCTGTCACTAATTTATAAAACTGTTGAAAAACATCTCCGACACTGACATCTGTATTAAACGTCATAATGGTAAATGCGGCGCCAAAAAAAACGATCAAAAATAATAACGCTGTCTTTACATATTCCCAGCCCTTTTTCACGGACACCGGCATTTTATATTCCGCAATAAATTCGGTCTCTCCGATATTCTCTACCTGTATACCCGGACGCAGCTTCTGGATCATCTCTATGACCTTCATCGATGAGAATACCAGCTTCTCGTTCTTATCCCCCTTTACGGTATATAAAACCGTCTGCCGGATCTCTTTCTCCAGATTTGTATCCATCGCCAGAATCTCTGCCACATCTCCTACGGTAATTCTACGATTAACCACCTGACTGCATTGGTCAAGTTTCAGATATACGACATCTTCTTTCATAAATGAAATGTTACCTTTCCTGTTATTTACGACAACTGATTTAGTAACTACTTTATTTTCTATTGTGATTAAATCGTCACAAAAGCTTCACTTATACAGCCTCACCAAAAGTCAATATCCCTGTCCCGACAAACTTTCCATTCGCATATGTTGTCTTCGTATTATGCACCATCGTTATATACAAACCGGTCGTCACCATCATAATTCCCAGAATCAATGCCACCAGCCAAAATCTTTTCTTCCTCATCTCACCTTCACCTCCATACAACACAGTATCTCCGCATTTTCCTCTTTTATACAAGCAGCGCACCCATAAAAAGAAAACAGCTTCCGATCCATGAAATAATCCGCTGCGTCAGCGCAGGTAGTGAGAACGTGCCGTCTAAGTTCTGCTGCTACTGCCTGCGAGGAGACTCAGACACACTCTCGGCACGTATACATCACCATCCGCTTGAACCGGAACTGACCTGAGAAAGTCTAATACTCTTCGACAATTTTTTATGTTCAATTTACAGACTTCATATGTTAAGATGCAAAAATCTATCAAACGTTTTGATCTGCGGATTATTTCATGGATCGGAAGCACATTTCTTTCGGGTGCGCTGTCCGTTATACAAAAGCATAGTTGCGGAGACGCTTTAGTATTTTTTTCTCGAGGCGGCTGACCTGTACCTGGCTGATCCCCATTTCTCTGGCAACTTCTGTCTGTGTTTTTTCCTGGTAGTAGCGCATCTCGATCAGGTGGCGCTCCTTTGCTTCAAGTTTCTTTAATAATTGTTCTAATAATACTTTGTTTACGATTTTTTCTTTTTCGGCATCGTTTTGCCCTTCGCCTGCACTGCTCTGACCGGATCTGGAAAATCTTCCCACGCTGCTGTTTGCACCGTGAACGACCTGCTCGATCAGGTAGACTTCTTTTCCCTCCGGCTGATACATAGGACGGTAGATTGATTCCACCTCATTTCCTGCCTCCATCGCAAGGACGATTTCTTCCGGCTCCAGTTCCATAGCGGCTGCAATCTCATCCAATGTCGCTGCCCGTCCCAGTTCCTGGTTTAATTTCTGTACGGTTCGTTTTACCCGCCAGCTGTTTTCTTTGATACTTCTGCTTACTTTTATCATGCCATCGTCTCTTAAGAATCGTTTGATCTCTCCCATTATCATAGGTACTGCATAAGTCGAGAATTTTACATCAAACCGTAGATCAAAATGGTCAATTGCCTTGATCAGTCCGATACATCCGATCTGAAAAAGATCTTCCGCATCGTACCCTCTTCCGTTAAATCGTTTCACGATATTCCAGACAAGTCCCACATTTTCCTCTACCACCTGATTTCTGGCTTCCCGGTCTCCTGCACGTGCTTTTTTTACCAATTCCAAAACATCCACTTTGCACATACCTTTTCAACCTTTCCGGATCCCTTTGATTCAATTATTACGCTGCCCTTTTACCAATATGCTTGCGCAGCTGCACCTTTGTCCCCTGTCCCGGGGTGGATGTCACCTCCAGCTGATCCATAAAAGCCTCCATAAAGGCAAAGCCCATACCGGAGCGTTCCCATTCCGGTTTCGTGGTATACAACGGTTCCATTGCTTTATCAATGTCTTCGATCCCCACACCATGATCCTCGATCTCTATGTACACCTCCTGCTCCCGGATCTCACAGACGATCTCTATCTGTCCGCACGTCCCTTCATATCCGTGGATAATACTATTGGTAACCGCCTCGGATACTGCGGTCTTAACATCTGCCAGTTCTTCCAGCGTCGGATCCAGCCGGGCTATATAGGCTGCCACAACCGTTCTGGCAAAGGCTTCATTTTCTGATCTACTTTCTATTATCAACTTCATACTAACCTCCATTCCGCAGACGCTTTGCGTCGAAGGAATCGCGGGCAAAATATCAGA
>CAUCOL010000189.1 GCA_958444395.1 uncultured Lachnospiraceae bacterium | reverse complement strand
GAGGGACTGTTAAAGATCTGCCAGGCAAGTTCCGCGACCTCCTCAGGTGTACCTGCACGTCCCATAGGGATCTCGTCCATCAGCATCTGACGTTCCTCTTCGTCAAGAAAACGATTCATTTCTGTGTCGATAAATCCGCAGGCAATCGCATTAACCGGAATATTGCTGGGAGCAAGCTCCTTTGCCAGGGCGCGTGTCAGGGCATTGATGCCGCCTTTGGTAGCAGAATAAGCAGCCTCTGTAGAAGCACCCTGGCTGCCCCAGACAGAGGAGATATTCAAAATCGCACCCGCATGCTTTTGCAGATACTGTGGGATGATTGCTTTGCAGCAGGCGAATACAGAGGTCAGATTTGTCTGCAGGATCCGGTTCCATTCTGCAATCTCCATATCCTGCAGCAGCCCGATATAAGAGATGCCGGCATTGTTGATCAGCAGGGAAGGACAGCCGAAGCGTTCCACGCTGGCGCGGATAAAGGCATCAGCCTGAAGGGGATCTCCCATATCGCCCTGCCAGGTCAGGCAGTCTACACCAGACTGTTCTGCCTTTTGGCGGATCTGCTCTAACCGGTCAATATTTTTCAGACAGCTGATGGACAGATCATATCCCTCCCGGGCAAATTTCATTGCCAAGGCAGCTCCGATGCCACGGGAGGCACCCGTGATAATAACAGATGGTCGATGATACATATAAATCCTCATTTCCGGACGACAGATTACAAGACGCTGCCGGCACAGTGCACTCTCGTCCGGGAGCGGACTGTCAGAGCCGGAAACGCCATTATAAATATTTATCGGCAGAACAGGTTGCGACTTTACAGATAATACAATATTTGGTATAATGAAGTGTATGTTTACAATGGTTAGTTATATCCAAAATGAGTGAAAACAGAAAGGTACAGTTATGAAAAAGAAAAATGTTCTCGTGTTTTTTTTGAAGAGTCTGTTAAAATCCGTACTGGTACTTGTATCTATACTTTTAGTCGGAGTGATCAGTTATAAAGTTTCTTTTGAAGTATTGTCCAAGAAGATGGAGACAGGGGATGTCAGCAGCGGTGAGATCCAGGATATTCTGGATGAAGCACAGACCGACGAGATTTCTAAGAACCTGATCTATGTCGTTGATGATAAAAAGAACATTACCCATATGATGGTAGAGATCTGTAATACAAAGACATATAATATGGATTATGTGACGATACCGGTGACGACGAGTTATACGATACCGGCAAAGATGTATCAGAAGATGTGTGTTGTGGATGAGGAGATTCCTCAGATCGTGAAAGTTTCCAAGCTGCGGAATTATTTTGCAGATCTGGATGACGAGAAGGGATATGGTTATGCAGAACTGATCATTGAGAAGATGATCGGTACGTCAATCAGTTATTATACCGTATTGCCGGAGAGTACATTTGGCAGTCATTATCAGGAGACATCCATGACGACCTCTTATAAGAGAGCTGCTTCTTCTGCCGGTGATACGAGCAGTACGACAGTTGCAAAGGGGACGACGGGAAGTGTTACGATGGATGTTGCCGTAGCGAGTGATTCCTATGTCAATCAGCTGAAGGATCTGGGGGGCGACAGAAATAAGATCGTTGATTTTATCAAAGCGCAGTACCAGAAGGATAGTGGAATGCTGTCCAATCTGACGGTGTATAATAAGATCGGTTATGTCGAAGCCTATGAGAAAATGAATGTGGAATATTATCATTATTGGGGCATGCCGGGTGAATATAATGCAAAACAGTTTACGGTAGATACGGCATCTGCAAAGAAGTTTATGAGCAAATTAGAGAAAAATACAGAAACGTATCAGGAAGTGCAGGATTTTTCAAAAAGTACTAAGAGCACGAAAACGATCAGCTCTACAGGCAAGAAGATACTTGTGCTGAATGGAAGCCAGATTTCCGGTCTGGCAGCTACCACACAGACCAAACTTGTAAATGCGGGATTTACCGTTCCGAAGGTGGGAGATTATAAGAGCGAAACATTGACACAGACACGAATCATCGTAACCAAGGAAGGAATGGGACAGGATCTGGCATCGTATTTTAAGAATCCGGAGATTGTAGTAGGAACCGTTCAAAGTGGCTATGACATTGAAATCATTCTTGGTACGGTTGATGCCAATTAAGAATAGGATGATTATTTCATGCAGGAGTCAGTAAAAATCATGAATATAGACGTCGATATGATCAGTAATGACGTGTTTATTCAGAAAATAAATGAATATCTTACAGATGATCATTTGGATGTGATCCTGTTTGCATCTACAGAACTGCTGAATCAGGCGGTGGAGGACGAAGAATACCGTGAATTGATCGACCGGGCAGAACTTTTCCTGCCGGGAGAGGAGGCATTGCTGAGTGCCTATCATGTGGATGTATTGGAAGCAGGCGGTATCGTGGTCAGCTGTAACAGCTTTGGAATGGTGCTGGAGAATCTGCTCAAGCAGGATCGTACCATATATATAGTAGGAAAGAGTGAAGCAGAGATCGAAAATCTGCAGACCTATTGCAAGACGATGCAGCCGGATCTGCGGGTGATTGGCTCCTATGCATACGACCAGACCTGGGAGGATGCAGCGGTGATCAATGAGATTAACAGTCATACGCCGGATATGCTGCTGGTAGATCTGCCTACCGGAGTGCAGGAGTCATGGATCATGGAGCATGAGTCGCAGCTGAATGCAAAGCTGTGTATTGCGATCGGTGGCGTGGCAGGACTGATCCTGGCACAGCAGAAAGAGCCGCCGCAGTGGATCCGCAGACTGCATCTTGAAAAGCTCTATCAGAGACTTGTAAATGAGCAGACTGTCAAAAAAGATGTGCGTGCACGTATATTCCGCAAAAAAGTAGTACAATATAATAATCAGATAGAAGAAGCTGTACATGATGAAAAAGAAGATGGTAAATAAGCCATCTTCTTTTTTGGCTGTGTCTTATGACACATGATTCTGATCCGGTGCTATTTCTGACGGATCCAATCCGGTGGCAGGCATTACACTGCCGGAAAGCAGCCGGAACAGGGAAGGAGTGGTGCAGAGCGTGGAAGAAAAGAGATGGAGAGAGGCAAAGCAGCTGATCGGACAGATCCTGTGTCTGGCACTGGGAACAATCCTGATGGCGGTTGCAGTAAACTGTGTATTTGAACCAATGGAGATGGTCACCGGAGGGGTATCCGGCGTAGCAATTATTCTGCAAAAGCTGACCGGTGGCTGGCGGTATGGTGCCATACCGGTCTGGCTGTCCAATCTTCTGATCAATCTGCCTATCTTTCTGGTGGCATTTCGGATCAAAGGGAAAAGGTATCTTTTGATGACATTGTTTGCAAATCTCTTTTTTACGGCAGCTCTGTTCCTGGTACCGTCCATAGATATCTCACAGGGGGACTACGTCCTGGCAGCTGCAGTGGGCGGCGTATTAAATGGGGCAGGATTAGGGCTGGTTTTCCAAAAGGGATTTTCCACCGGAGGAACGGATCTGCTTAGCAGCATTATTCATTATAAGGTGTCCTATTATTCGGTCAGCAGGATTTTATTTATATTGGATTCACTGATCATTGTTGCCGGTGCTGTATCATTTGGTGTACGACCGGCTATTTATGCCGTGATTGCTGTATTTTTTACGACCCGCATCATGGATAACGTGCTGGAGGGCGGTAAATTTGCCAAGATGATCTATATCGTCTCGGAACGATACGAACAGATCGGACAGGATGTCATGGAACGGCTCGACCGCGGTGTAACGGTTCTGCCGGGGATTGGGATGTTTACCGGACAAAGAAGAAATGTCCTGCTGTGTGTAGCCGGGAAAAAGGAGCTTCCGGCACTGACTGAGATTGTACGAAAAAGGGATGCCAAAGCCTTCGTGATTATTTCAGATGCCAGAGAGGTATTTGGAGAGGGATTTGTAGAAAACCGACAGTAAAATCTTCATTTTTGTGTAAGAATTTTTACGATTTGAACGAAAAAAAAATAAAATATACGCTTTGCACAAAAGGAGAAAAGGTTCTTTGGCTATTTGTGCTATGGTCAATAAAATGGCAATAGTGTATCATACTTTTAGGGTTAAACGTTGATGTGAGACGGGTTAACATCTTTAATCTTTTTTTGAAAGTACAGGAGGAAATACAATGGCTAGTTTATCTTTAAAAAACATTGGAAAGACATATCCAAACGGTTTCGTAGCAGTTAAAAACTTCAATCTTGATATTGCAGATAAGGAATTCATCATTTTCGTAGGACCATCCGGTTGTGGTAAATCTACAACACTTCGTATGATCGCTGGTCTGGAAGAGATTACATCCGGTGAGTTATGGATCGGTAACACAATGGTAAATGATGTAGAGCCTAAGGACAGAGA
>CAUCOL010000188.1 GCA_958444395.1 uncultured Lachnospiraceae bacterium | reverse complement strand
AGATACCTTCGGTACCGGTAAGCTGTCCAATAGCCGTCTGGTTGAGATCATCCGTGAGAACTTTGATCTGCGTCCGGCAGGAATCATCAAGATGCTGGATCTGCGCCGTCCAATCTACAAACAGACAGCTGCTTATGGACATTTTGGACGTCCGGATCTGGATCTTCCGTGGGAGAATCTGGACAAGACAGAGGTACTTCGCAGCTACGCAGAATAAAGAACGGTAGAATATTAGAAGATAGTCCGCTTTACGGGCGGAAGAAAAACAGTGGCAGACAGCGGTCTGCATAAACAGAATCAGAACATTGCAGAGAAATGAGGTGAGCAGATGAAGATGCAGCTGCCGGAGGATGTTTCCTTTATCATTGAGCAGTTAGAGAAGCATGGATATGAGGCATATGCCGTAGGAGGCTGTGTACGTGATACAATGCTTGGACGAGTACCGGGAGACTGGGATATCACGACATCTGCCCTGCCTCAGGAGATAAAAAGTGTCTTTCCTAAAACGATTGATACCGGGATACAGCATGGAACAGTTACCGTTATGCTGCATCATGTGGGATATGAGGTGACTACCTACCGGATCGATGGAGAATATGAGGATGGACGTCACCCAAAGGAAGTTACATTTACAAGAAATCTTCAGATGGATTTGGAAAGACGAGATTTTACCATCAATGCAATGGCATATAATGATACTACAGGACTGGTTGACATTTTTGAAGGCGTACAGGATCTTCACAGGGGTGTGATCCGCTGCGTCGGAGATGCCGGAAAGCGTTTTGATGAGGATGCACTGCGTATGCTGCGTGCGATCCGTTTTTCCGGCCAGCTGGGTTTTATGATTGAAGAGAAGACCTGTCAGGCGATCCGGGAAAGAGCGCATTATCTGGAGAAGATCAGTGCCGAGCGGATCCGGGTGGAGCTTGTTAAGCTGCTGGTGTCACCGGGAGCGGAGAGGTTACGGGAAGCCTATACGCTGGGAATGACCGCTGTCTTTTTGCCGGAATTTGATCGGATGATGCAGACAGAGCAGAAAAATCCACACCATATCTATACTGTCGGAGAGCATTCGATCCAGACTGTCAAGACGATCAATGCATTTTTTGCTCCGGAACAGGTGAAAAAGATTCAGGCATTGACAGACGGGACAAAAGAGTGGATACTGTCAGTAACACGTAGTTTGTCGGAGAAACAGCACAGTATACTCAGTGTAGCCGGTCTTTTGCATGACTGTGCAAAGCCGGAAGTGATGACATTAGATGAACAGGGGATCGGTCATTTCCGGGGACATCCGGAGAAGGGAAGAGAGCTGGCGAGAAAGATCCTGCATCGGCTGACTTTTGATAATGAAACGACAGATATCGCCGGACGGTTGATCCTGTATCATGACTGGCATATGGAATGCACACACAGAGCGGTACGCCGTGCGGTGGCAAAGATCGGTGCTGACATAGCAGACATGGTATTTTTGATGCAGTATGCGGATATACTATCTCAGAACCCGGAAGGGATCCGGGAGAAGCTTGCCAGAACAGACCGGGCGCGTGGCATTTATGAGCAGATACGTGCGGCAGGAGATGCGCTGACAGTGAAAGAACTGGCAGTACATGGAAAGGATCTGATCCGGGCAGGGGTAACACCCGGACCACAGATGGGTGTGATCCTGAAGGGGCTTTTGGAAGCAGTGCTGGAGGAACCGGAGAAAAATACCAAAGAATCGCTTCTTTCGCTGGCAGAACAAAAAGGATATATTTCAAAATAGATTAGGTAGGAAAGGTATGGTAAAGTTATGGATTTAGACGTGCGTTTTCACAACATGTCAAAAGCAATGAAGACACAGTTATATATGGAAAACCTGACGACGATTTTTAATCCGCAGGCTCTTTTTTGTGACGGTACTTCATTTTACAGATATCCGGCAGAACCGGATGTAAATGACAGGGTACGTTTACGTTTCCGTAGCGCCAGAGAAAACCTGGATCAGGTGGTGCTTGTGTTCAACGAGCAGCGCATCGAGATGGAGAAGATCTTCAATGACCGGCTGTTTGATTATTATGAAGCATATGTGCAGTTGGGTTCGCAGCAGGTATATTACTATTTTGAACTGCATTGCGGGCAGAGGGTCTTTTATTATAACAGCGTAGGACTCTGCAGCAGTGTGGAGGAGTACTACCATTTCACGATGACACCGGGCTTTACTACGCCGGACTGGGCGAAGGGAGCCGTTTTTTATCAGATCTATGTGGATCGTTTTTATAACGGAGACCGCAGCAATGATGTGGAAGAGAATGAATATATGTACATCGGAGAGGGTACCAGTAAGGTAAAAGACTGGTTCAAATACCCGGCATCGATGGGCGTCCGTGAGTTTTATGGCGGCGATATTGCCGGTGCGATGCAGAAGCTGGACTATCTGCAGGAGCTGGGCGTCGAGGCAATCTATCTGAACCCGATCTTTGTATCGCCATCCAACCATAAATACGACATACAGGATTATGATTATGTAGATCCGCATTTTGGAAGGATCGTAAAGGATCAGGGAGAACTGCTTGCCAGGGATGAATATGGAAACTGGAAAGGGGATGCGGCATACCCGAATAAAGTAGCAAGCCGTTATATCTGCCGTGTGACAGACAAGGAGAATCTGGAAGCAAGTAATCAGTTATTTGCAGAGTTTGTAGAGGAAGTACACCGCCGTGGCATGAAGGTGATCCTGGATGGTGTATTTAACCATTGTGGCTCGTTTAATAAATGGCTGGACAGAGAATGTATCTATGAGAATGCCCAGGGCTATGAAAAGGGAGCATATGTATCGGAAGACAGTCCCTACCGTACCTTTTTCAAATTCCGCGAGCAGCAGTGGCCGTATAATCCGCATTATGACGGATGGTGGGGACATGATACACTGCCAAAGCTGAATTACGAAGAGTCGCCGGCATTGTTTGAATATATTATGAAGATTGCAAGAAAGTGGGTGTCACCGCCATATAACGTCGATGGATGGAGACTGGACGTGGCAGCAGATCTGGGACAGTCCGCAGAATATAACCATTATTTCTGGAAAGAGTTCCGCCGAAATGTAAAGGAAGCCAATCCAAATGCGATCATTCTGGCAGAGCACTATGGTGATCCGACCGAATGGCTGCGGGGCGATGAGTGGGATACAGTCATGAACTATGATGCATTTATGGAACCGTTGACCTGGTTTCTGACCGGTATGGAGAAGCACAGCGATGAGTACAGACAGGATATGTTAGGAAATCCGGATGCATTCTTTGGTTCGATGCGGAATTATATGACACGTTTCCATACACAGTCCCTGTTCGTAGCAATGAATGAGCTGTCCAATCATGATCATTCCCGGTTTCTGACGAGAACGAACCGTAAAGTTGGTCGTACAGCGACGCTGGGACCGGAAGCAGCGGATCAGGGTGTTGATAAGGCAATGATGCGTCTTGCGGTTATGATTCAGATGACCTGGCCGGGTGCGCCGACAATCTATTATGGAGATGAGGCAGGATTGTGTGGATGGACAGATCCGGATAACCGTCGTGCCTACCCGTGGGGACGGGAAGATAAGGAGTTGATCGACTATCATAAGGAGATCATCCGCATCCATAAAGATTATCAGGTCTTAAAGACCGGTTCCATCATGTTCCTGAATGGTCAGTATCAGTGCATCAGCTATGGACGTTTCGATGAACAGGAGCAGGTGATCGTTGCGATCAACAGCTCGGATCAGGAGCAGGAAATGGATATACCGGTATGGCGCATGGGTCTGGTGGAGCAGAACCGTGCGGCACGTCTGATGAGTACCGACAGAGAAGGCTTTTCTGTTGAAACTGCGATGTATACGGTAGAAAATGGTCAGCTGCATATCAAGTGTCCTCCGGTATCCGGTGTGATCATCAAGAATTTTGGCTCGATCAATCGCAAATTTTAACAAAATCAGATAGAAATAATTGACATATGCTAGAAATGAGGTATAATACTCATAGCCTATCAAAATACTAGGATTAATATTTTAATAGCATATAAAGGATTTGGTATATAGAGAAGCAAGCGAGCAAAGGAGGAACTCATGAGTAAATTGATTTATTTGGATAACGCAGCTACTACAGCGGTTAAACCAGAAGTATTTGAGGCAATGAAGCCTTATTTTATGGAAAATTACAGTAATCCTGCCAGTGTTTACAGCTTTGCAGGTCAGTCCAAGAAAGTGATGGAAGAGGCGAGAGAGACGATCGCAGCATCGATCGGAGCCAAGTCACAGGAGATCTATTTTACCGGTGGCGGAAGTGAGTCCGATAACTGGGCATTGAAGGGTACAGCAGAGGCATTCAAGGACAAAGGAAAGCATATTATCACCTCCAAGATCGAGCATCATGCGATCCTG
>CAUCOL010000187.1 GCA_958444395.1 uncultured Lachnospiraceae bacterium | reverse complement strand
GTTTATTGTTTCGGAAGAAATGCCGTTTCTGCCATGATCATCGTATATCCAAATGTCAATGCCAGAATAATATAAATTACCAGAAATATTCCACCACCATATTTTGCCGCAAGATACGGAAATCTCCAAATATTCCCCAATCCTACCGAAGCTCCTGCTGCAGAAAGTACAAAGCCTATCTTTCCAGAAAATGAACTCCTTGTTTTTTCATGCTGTCCCATTCTTTTTCACCTCATCATTAAATTTATTATTATAGTAATTCCATCTTTTCCATCCTGTATATCATAAACAGTACTAAGCGAAAGATCATACCGTGTCCGCTATAGTACGCTCTGTTTCATCTTCCGGTAATGCCGGATCATAAAAGCCAACTTTAACGTCAGGCAGCTATCCATATCATTGCATTTATTTCCCAGAATCTCCTGAGTCTTTCCCAGTCGATAATTCAATGTATTTCTGTGGATATACATTGATTCCGCTGTTTCTTTTGCATTGCAGTTATGATTGATGTAAGTTTCCAGGGTTTCGCAGAGATTGCTTTTATTCACCTCATCGGCACGGATCAGCTTTCCGATATGTTTCTCCACAAATGCGTCCAGAAATTTGCTATCCGTAATCTTGGACAGCAGTGTATAGATTCCCTGATCCTTATAGAAAAAAACGGCTTCCTGCTGTCCCGAAAGATCTGCTACCCTGATCGCCGTCGATGCTTCATTTCGACTCAGATTTACATCTTCCAGATATCCGGTGCTGTTGCCCACTCCAACGGCCAGCCCGGTCGCACACTCCTGCCGGACCATCTTCACGATCCTGACCAGAATCTCTTTCAACCGCTCTTCCGTAATATCTCCCGCCGGAACAAGTGCCAGAACTGTACCTGCCTGCAGCCGGGTCAATATATTCTGCGACAGATACCTGGCAAATTCCGTATGAATAATCCGGCGGATCGCCTGACCAACTGCAAAAGAATCGTCCTTATCCTGCTCCTTCAGAAATGCAAATTCAATAACCCGGAACTCTCCGGACAGATCAATATTCAGAAAACGTGCCTGCGCAAAAACATTTTCCCGGTTCAGGTGCTCTGCATCCAGGATGGATGTAAACAACTGCTCCGCCGCATTTTTGTCGTTCTCCTCCAGAACCAGCCTCTTGCATATGATCTGGCTCAGATCAACCAACGGGAAACGCTCCGGCAGTTCAAATAAAGGCAATTTATGTTCCTCGCAATATGCTGTCATTTCTTCTGAAATCTGCCCCTCATTTATCCCCAGGGCTGCAATATCGTACGCCTGCATTTTGCTGATCAATTCCTTTAGCCGGATGCTGTCATCCGTCAGATTCCGGTTGGTCAGAACGACAAATTCCCCACCATGTATATATTCTTCGATACGATATTCACTTTTCACACATTGTAGGCAGTCGGCAAAGTAGATCCAGCGGATCGGATGCAGTATGCCCTCTCTTCCCGCTTTCAGATTCATCACACCCTGTAACTGCGGAATGTGCATCATATCCTCACAATTCATCGTACATCACCTCTTTGTTATCATTTTTCTCCCAGAATCTAACTAGTCATTCCTTTTTTATGATTAAAATCCACCATTTCAACAGACACTGCACAATCACATAGAATAGTTCGTAAAACGCTAACGCTATTCTAACATTTTTCCCATGTATTTTCTATAGACATCTGTTGCAAAGTTCCAAACTACAACTTCATTTTCCTGCGCTTTTATTTGACAGAACATCACAGCCATGATACGATAAAGAAAAGCAAAGGAGTTTTTTTCCTTTGCTTTTTTGCGTTTTATTATGAGCATTATGTAGTCGGAGGAAGGAAAATACAATGAAAAATAATCTGAACAATCATTTTAAAAAATATCTGGTATGTTATATACATCTACTGACTGTTCTATGTTTATGGAGTCATAAAAGACTTCCACAAGACTCAACCCCTGTGCCGGAGCGGTAAAACCGGCTGTCGGTCGGGATAATGCTTTCAAGGCAGCATCAACAGACTGTGCACTGCGTTTTCCGCTGCCCACCTCCAGTAAAGTGCCTGCAAGTATGCGAACCATATGATACAAAAATCCGTTACCATAAAAATCCATAGACAGCAGTCCATCCTGCATTGACAGGTCGATTCGCTGAATAGAACGTACCGTGGACTTTTTCATGTGTTTATTTTCACAAAAACATTTGAAATCATGCGTGCCCTGCAGGGCGTCTGCCGCCTTTCGCATTTCTTCCAGATCATACTCTCCGGGAATACGGGCAACATAACGGCGTTCAAATACATGTGCTACCGCACCACAATCGACAACATACCGGTAATGCTTTCCGGCAACATTCAATCGTGCATGAAAACGGGGTGGTGCCTCCGTTACTTCCAGAACACGGATATCCATCGGTAATGCGTTATTTAACTGATCGCGGATCTGCAGAGTTGTAAGAGGATGTCCTTTCGCATCACGCGCCGTACCACGTACATTGGCTACCTGGCCACAGGCATGGACACCGGCATCTGTCCGTCCGGATCCAATAACCTCCGCCGGTTCTCCGAGCATCTGCGTAAATATCTTTTCCAGTCTTCCCTGTATCGTATTGTCTGTATTCCCCTGCTTCTGCCAGCCACTGTAACGTGTGCCGTCATATTGCAGCAATAATCTGTAATTTGCCATCTGAATAGTCATGCCTTTCTGTTCTCTGCTACCTATGCGCACTGATCCGATCCAGCAGGCGATGTGCGACCTCTTCCTTGCTCATCTGTGGCAGTTCTTCTACATCCTGTTCTGTGATCAGCGTCACCACGTTGGTGTCTACGCCAAAACCGGCACCTGCTACTTTCAGATTATTGGCTACGATCATATCTACATGCTTCTTCTTCAGCTTGGCACGTGAGTTTTCCAACATATTCTGTGTTTCCATAGAGAATCCACATAAATACTGTCCCGTTCTGCGGTGCTCACCAAGCCAGCCTAAGATATCCTGCGTCCGCACCAGGGAAATACTGCTGTCCCCGTCCATTTTCTTGATCTTTTCGTCTGCCACATGTGCCGGTGTATAGTCGGCTACTGCTGCAGATTTTATAATAATATCCTGCTGCCCGGCGCGCGCAGTCACTGCCTCAAACATATCTGTAGCACTTTTGACCGGTACCACCTCTACGAACCGTGGTGCTTCCAACGCCGTCGGTCCGGATACCAATGTAACCTGTGCGCCACGAAGCATCGCTGCTTTTGCAATCGCATAGCCCATTTTTCCGGTCGAATGATTGCTGATGAAACGCACCGGATCGATTGCTTCCATCGTTGGTCCTGCTGTCACCAGAACCTTTTTGCCCGCCAGATCCTTCGGGCAGGCAACTTCCTTTAATATATAATCCAGAAGCACCTGCTCGGACGGCATCTTACCGGCACCTACATCCTTGCAGGCAAGCAGTCCCACGTCCGGCTCGACCACTTCCATTCCAAACCGCTTCAACTTCTGAAGGTTGTCCTGAACGATCGGATTTTCATACATATTGGTATTCATGGCAGGAGAAATGATCTTATGACATTTGCATGCCATGATCGTCGTTGTCAGCATATCATCTGCAATGCCATTTGCCAGCTTGCCGATCACATTTGCAGACGCCGGTGCAACGAGCACAACATCTGCCTGCTTTGCCAGCGATACATGCTCGACGCTGAACTGAAAATTCCGGTCAAATGTATCGATCAGGCACTTATTTCCTGTTAATGTTTCAAATGTGATCGGGTTGATAAAATTGGTCGCATTCTGTGTCATTAATACATGAATATTGGCATGCAGCTTCGACAGCATACTCGCAAGGTTTGCAATCTTATATGCGGCAATACTGCCGGTTACACCTAATACAACTGTTTTTCCTTTCAGCATAAACAACCTCTCTTCTGTCATAAATCCAACACTACTAACGGATCATCTCATCTGATAACTGACCATGTTTTTCATAACGGGATACTTTCTTGATCTTGTTATCCTCGTCTACAAATACAACATATGGTTTGTGATCCTTTACTTCTTCAGGCTCCATCTGACAATAGCACATAATGATCACATGATCCCCTACCTGTACCTGACGTGCTGCTGCACCGTTCAGGCAGATCATGCCACTGCCCGGTTCACCGGCGATCGTGTACGTCTCAAAGCGGTTTCCGTTTTCCACATCTACGATCTGCACCAGTTCGTATTCATAGATTCCGGCTGCTTCCATCAGCTTCGGATCAACGGTAATGCTGCCGACATAATCCAGGGCTGCCTGCTGTACGACTGCTCTGTGAATCTTTCCTTTTAACATCGTTACTTTCATAATTATCCTCATCTCTGTTTTATTACTTTTTTCTTTTCGTGATATTACGAATTGCTCCCCTGCTTCGCAGCTTTCGCAATT
>CAUCOL010000186.1 GCA_958444395.1 uncultured Lachnospiraceae bacterium | reverse complement strand
CCCTGGTCGTCAGACGCTGCAGCAGCAGACCAGGCTTACTCAGCCACAATACCAGTTTATTGTTGGAATTTCCTGCCAAGCGGATAAATTCATAGGATACTCCTGCGATCACCGGAACCAGAAGAACACGGAACAGCATGCGCAGCCAGATATTATCAATATGAATAAATACAAAGAAAATAATACTGACAAGCATCACGATCAGCAGAAAACTGGTTCCGCAACGGCGGTGATGCTTGGACTGTCCACGCACATTATGCACCGTCAGCTCCAGCCCGTTCTCCACACAGTTGATCGTCTTATGCTCCGCTCCATGATACATAAATACTCTCTTGATATCCGACATCATCGAAATCGCTATCACATATCCCACGAACAATACAATACGCAAAGCCCCCTCGATCACTGCCAATACCGTCTGCGATTCAATCCGTGGGCGCAGCACCTCCGACAGCAGAAATGGCAGGATCATAAAGAAGCCGACTGCCAGGACAATGGCTAATAATACGATCAGTACATTTTCCACCGTTTCCTTTGTAGAAGACTTCTTCTTTTCTGCCTTTTCATTCTCCTCTTCATAAAAGCCGGATGAATAGGTCAGCGTTTTCATGCCCAGAACCAATGACTCAATAAATGCCACGATTCCACGCAAAATAGGCAGACGAAATAATACATATTTCTCCGCAATGCTGTGACAGTCTCCTTTCGTCACATCAATCTTTCCATCCGGTGTACGTACAGCCACAGCATAGTGGGATTTGTTCTTCATCACAACGCCTTCTAAGACTGCCTGTCCACCAATTCCTGATGATTTCATTCTGCTTTTCCTCTCCTTCGTTCTTCCTTGTCCTCCCGGAAAAAGAAATGGTCACAATGCCCAGACGACGGACACTGTGACCATTCTATGCTGCATTCCACAGACTTTCTGCCTCCTGCAGCCATTCTAAAGATCGGACACGCCGACCGGATATGCCATTAGTTAGCCTGAATACCATATCTACGATTGAATTTATCGATCGCACCACGAGCCTTAATAGCTTTCTGCTGTCCTGTATAGAAAGAATGACATTTAGAACAGATTTCTACGTGAATCTCTTCCTTTGTAGATCCTGTTACAAATTCATTTCCACAGTTACAAACAACCTTTGCCTGATAATAATTAGGATGAATTCCTTCTCTCATGTTAGTATACCTCCATTCCGCTACCCATCCGGATAGCAAATCCATATACGAAAAAGGATTATCCAAAGGATACGGTCTTGGAACACCTTTTCGATTACATAATTTTAACACAACTATTTTAATATAACATAGTAATAATATGTTTGCAAGTGTTTTTTAAACGATTTTTACCTTTTTCACTAACTGGATCAATTCCCTGTTGTCTTTCGTTTTACGGAACATCTGGATGATTTTTTCTACGGCCTCCTCCGACTTCGATCCATTAAATGCCTTGCGGATCAGGTAGTTGGCTTCCGCTTCCTCCTGTGTCAGCAGCAGATCATCGCGCCGTGTGCTTGACTTCGGCAGATCGATGGCAGGGAACAGCCGCTTCTCAGACAGACTTCTGTCCAGTACCAGCTCCATGTTACCGGTTCCCTTAAATTCTTCAAAGACGACATCATCCATCTTGCTGCCGGTGTCTACCAATGCCGTTGCCAGAATCGTCAGGCTGCCGCCTTCACGCATATTTCTCGCAGCACCAAAAAAGCGTTTCGGCATGTGCAATGCTGCCGGATCAAGACCACCGGACAGTGTCCGGCCGCTCGGCTGCACGGTCAGGTTATAGGCTCTTGCCAGACGTGTGATGCTGTCCAGAAGGATCATAACTTCTTCTCCATGCTCTACAAGTCGTTTGGCACGCTCGATCACCATCTCGGATACACGCTTGTGATTCTCCGGAAGTTCATCAAAGGTCGAATAGATCACTTCCACATTTGGTCCCTGGATCGATTCCTTAATGTCGGTTACTTCCTCCGGACGTTCATCGATCAAAAGGACGATCAGATGCATCTTGGGATGATTTCTTGTAACAGACTTTGCCACCTGCTTTAACAAGGTAGTCTTACCGGTCTTTGGCTGTGACACGATCATGCCACGCTGTCCCTTACCGATCGGCGAGATCAGATCCATCATACGCATGGAAATGTTGTTATTTCCTTTTACCTCCAGATGAATCCTTTCATTTGGAAAGATCGGTGTCAGATGCTCAAAACGACTCCGCTTTGCTGTCTCTTCCAATGTATAGCCATTGACTGTCTTTACATATAATAATGCGCTGAACTTCTCATTCTGATTACGCAGACGTGTATTTCCCACCAGAATATCTCCCGTGCGCAGTCCAAACTTACGGATCATCGCCGGCGATACATAGACATCATCCTCTCCCGGTAGATAGTTATCACAGCGTACGAATCCATAGCCCTCCGGCATTACCTCAAGGATTCCGGACTTCGTCTCTCCGCTGTCCAGCTGTGACAGCTCCGTCGGTGCCGTGTTTGCCGCATCTGCCCTAAAGTATTCCCGGTGATTCGTATTCTGTGTCTGGGCATCGCTTCTTGCGCTCTCCCGGTGATTGGTATTCTGCGCAGATGCCTCACTTCTGCCTCCCTCACGGTGATTGGTATACTGTGCAGGTGCCTCATTTCTGACGCCATCCCGATGATTATTATAGGATTGTTTTTTATAATTATTGTTATTTCCCTGGGTTCGTTTATTCCCCCCGTTCGGACGTTCCTGTGCCGCATGCTCCTGCGTCACGCTGCGCCGCCCCTGATTTGTGCGGGTACTTCGTTTCTCTTCTTCCTGTTTCGGCTCCTCTGCCTGCTTTCCTTCCGCTTTTTCCTGTTCTTGCTGTAAACGGCGGATCTGCTCCAGCAGCTCCTGTTTCTTAAAAGTAGTTACATTCTTCATGCCCATGCTTCTGCCTGCCAGTCGAAGCTCTACTAAAGACATCTTTTCCAAATCTTCCATTATAATCCTCCATTGTCACAATATATCCGAATGTATATCGCTCTCTATTTGATCTGTCATTCTACGGGATATTCAACGAACTTGTTGAGAAATCAGAGTATTCTTTCCGGGGCTTGTAGGAAACGCCCTGTGATACTTGAATCATGTACAGTATACAAAATCTTCCATCATCTGTAAAGTGCTCCGGCAAAATTCCGGCAATAACTGTATAAATATCTTTTGACCCCCGTACCAGAATGTGTTATGATGAAATATAGCGATTAAAGGGCTTTGATCCGGCTTTTTCCGTGCCTGTAGTGCGTGGAAGTCTTTGCTGCCGGATCACGGCAAAATATATAATGCATCAACATAAAGAATCAATCATAAGAAATGGAGACTGACTATGAACACAAGTGAAAAAGCATTAGCACTGCACAAAGAATGGAATGGTAAGATCGACACGACACCAAAATGTCATGTTAAATCAAGAGAGGATCTCTCTCTGGCATATACTCCGGGAGTGGCAGAGCCATGTAAGGTGATCGCTAAGGATAAGGAAGCTGCTTATACCTACACAATCAAATCCAACACGGTCGCTGTCGTATCAGATGGAAGTGCTGTTCTAGGTCTGGGAAATATCGGTCCGGAAGCAGCCATGCCGGTCATGGAAGGAAAAGCGGTTCTGTTCAAGGAATTTGGCGGTGTCAATGCCTTTCCGATCTGTCTGGACACACAGGATACCGAAGAAATTATCAAAACCGTGATCAATATCGCCCCTGCTTTTGGCGGTATCAACCTGGAGGATATCTCCGCACCACGCTGTTTTGAGATTGAAGAACGACTGAAAGAGGCACTGGACATTCCGGTATTCCACGACGACCAGCATGGTACTGCGATCGTGGTTCTGGCAGGTATCATCAATGGTCTGAAAGTTGTCGGCAAACAGAAGGAAGACTGCCATGTCGTTGTAAACGGTGCCGGTTCTGCCGGGGTAGCCATTACCAAGCTTTTACTCCGGTATGGTTTTAAAGATGTTGTTATGTGTGATAAATCCGGTATCTTATCCAAAGCCTCTGATGATCTGAACTGGATGCAGAAAGATATGATGGAAGTGACAAACTTAACCGGAAAGACAGGAACCCTGTCAGATGCCTTAAAGGGTGCCGACATCTTCGTCGGTGTATCTGCTCCAAATATCGTTACTCCGGAAATGGTTGCCAGTATGAATCAGGATTCCATCCTGTTTGCTATGGCAAATCCTGTACCTGAGATCATGCCGGATGTTGCGAAGGAAGCCGGTGCCCGCGTCGTTGGTACAGGTCGCTCCGACTTTCCAAATCAAGTAAATAACGTTGTCGCATTTCCTGGGATCTTTAAAGGTGCACTGGAGGGACGTGCCACACAGATCACAGAAGAAATGAAACTTGCTGCTGCCAATGCGATCGCCGGTCTCGTAGACGATGCCGAT
>CAUCOL010000185.1 GCA_958444395.1 uncultured Lachnospiraceae bacterium | reverse complement strand
AATGAATTTCAGATAGGAAATGTAAAGATTCCCGGTAATCTTGTGTTAGGACCGATGGCAGGGGTAACAGACCTGCCATTTCGTCTTTTATGCAAAGAGCAGGGAGCAGATCTTCTCTATACGGAGATGATCAGTGCGAAGGGGATTTATTATAAAAATAAAAATACGGCGCAGTTATGGGAGATTGATGAAACAGAGCATCCGATCGCCCTGCAGCTGTTTGGCTCAGACCCTGCATTAATGGCAGATATGGCGGAACAGATCGAGGGGCGCAATTTTGATATCCTTGACATTAATATGGGCTGTCCGGTGCCAAAGGTCGTCAATAATGGCGAAGGATCCGCATTGATGAAGAATCCACAGCTTGCGGCGCAGATTGTAGAGAAGATTAGCCGCCGGATCCATAAACCGGTTACGGTCAAATTCCGGAAAGGTTTTACGGAAGATACATGCAATGCAGTAGATTTTGCTATGCGGATGGAGCAGGCAGGCGCGGCTGCGATTGCCGTGCATGGCAGAACCAGAGAGCAGTATTATGGAGGAAAAGCAGACTGGGATGTGATCCGTCAGGTGAAGGAACATGTGGCAATCCCGGTGATTGCCAGTGGAGATATTTTCACCCCGCAGGATGCCATGCGTTGTCAGCAGGAAACGGGCTGTGATGCATTGATGCTGGCACGCGGTGTCCGCGGCAATCCGTGGCTGTTTCATCAGATCAAGACCTATCAGGAGACAGGGATCCTGGAGGAAAAGCCATCGCTGGATACGGTACGTCAGATGATCCTGCGTCATGCACGCATGCTGATCGGCTACAAAGGAGAGGTAATGGGGATGCGAGAAATGCGCAAACATGTTGCCTGGTATACAGCAGGCTATCCCAATTCTGCGGCGCTGCGCCGTCAGGTGAATCAGGTAGAGACCTATGAACAGCTGACCCGGTGTATTTATCAATAAATCATCAGGAGCAAATGAGCCTTTTATATCAAGGTTAAACAGAGGCAGAGGAAGATTGCATAAGCGATTGTGCGTGTATAGGAAAAGGCTCGTAACGTAGAGTGAAAAAGGGCAAAACGCTGGTTCTGCCCTTTGTTAAATGGATAATTGTTTCTGATGCAGCGAAACACTATCAGGAATTGCTTTCATTCTTTTGATGTAAGACGGAAGGATAGAGGAAATTTCGGAGAGATGTGTTAGCGTTAATTTCCGGTTTGTTGTGTGTTATCTGACTGAGGGCTGGCAGTAGCAGAAATCTGGTGCTGCCGGCCTTCTGTATCCATTTCATAAGAATCCTGGTAGATCAGTGCAGAGATCGGTACGAGTTCGTAACCCTGTGCCTGCAGATTGGTGATCAGTGTGTCCAGGGCTTCTGCCGTATATTTGGCACCGTTATGGCAAAGGATGATGGAACCGTTTCCAAGATGTTTGTGTTCGCAGACGGTACGGATGATCGAATCGACGCCGTAATCCTTCCAGTCGAGACTGTCTACATCCCATTGGATCGCGTGATATCCACAGTCGTTGACTGCCTGTATCAATGTATCATTATAGTCCCCGTAAGGTGGTCTGAAAAGTTTCATCTCGATGCCAGTCAATTCCTTGACTTTTTCATGTACACTCATAAGTTCCTTCTTACATTCTTCTGCGGAAAGCTGGGACATCTGCTTGTGATTTTCGCTGTGATTTCCCAGATCGTGACCGGCCTTTGCCAAAGCCTTTACATCGTCCGGATATTGTGAGACCCACCCGCCGGTCATAAAGAATGTCACATGGACGTTATGTTTTTTCAGAATACGGATAATTTTCTTTGTATCTTCATTTCCCCAGGCAGACGGCTGGAAGATGAAAAAATACAAGAAAAAATGTAACAAATCGGGTTCGTTTTCGTCTATACTGATAGTAGGAATTATAAAAGCAGAGCAGGAGAAGAATATGGAAGATGAAAAGATACGATCTATGTTATGGGATAGAAAAGAAAAGGGACTTTTTTATCTGCAGGAAAAATATACCGGTTATTGTAAAACGGTCGCCGGCAGGATTCTCTCGGATAAGGAGGACGTGCAGGAATGCCTGAATGATGTCTGGCTGAAGATGTGGAACAGCATTCCACCCAATGCTCCGGAGACGCTGAAAGGATATCTTGCCAAAGTGACCAGGAACCAGGCGATGGATGTCTATCGGAGAGAGACCGCAGACAAAAGAGGGGGAAATGCTGTAGAGGCAGATATTCATGAGCTGGCAGAATGCCTCACGGCAGGAGACAGTATAGCACAGAGAGTGGATGAGGCACATCTGATTCAGACGATCCAAATATTTCTGGAAAATCAGAACGGTATGAAACGAAGGATTTTTTTACAGAGGTATTTTTATTGTATGGAGCTGTCCGAAATAGCGGACAGCGTACATAAAAAGGAGCCAAGTGTACGTTCTATATTATCCCGTATGCGCAAAGAGTTAAAAGGATATCTGGAAAAGGAGGGGATCTGGGTATGAGACAGGAAGAAAGAGCAGGTATCATTTTGGATGCCATTGGCGGGCTGCCCGATGAGATGATCCGGGAGGCAGATTGTGATCAGTTGAGAGAACAGGAGAAAAAAACAGTCCGGCTTTCGTTGGCGGCGGTTCATTTCAGGTGGAAAGCAGTGGCTGTTCTGATCCTTTTTCTGGCAGGTGGCATATTTGGCAGAATGCTGTCAGACATGGTCCTGTTAAACGACGATCATCCGACAAGGGGATCGGGACAAAATACAATACAAACAGCGGATGCAAAAAAATCGGGACAGACGACAGAAAAGAAGGACGAAAATACAGCAAAAAAGAAAGCATTTACGCTGGATGGGCTGACCGTTGTCGCATATGCCCGGGAAAAGGAAGTGCGGATACAGGAAGGTGCGGATGCAGACCGTCAGGATGAAGCGGGAAATGAGCAGGGATCAGACACATCCGAAAACCAAAAGAAAAAAAAGAAGGATACACAGTCCGCATGGAATGGTTATCAGGAGATCACGCTGGAAGAGGGAAAAGTAGTATCATTGGCGGAATATGCGCCATGGATGAGCAGTGTGCCAGCTATGCCGTTTTCCTTTTATTATGATGCGAAGGATCCGGACCGCGTCAGCATCGAAATCGAAACAGATGAAAATGGTATGCTGCAGGAATATACTGTCAACGAAGAAGGGGAATGGAACGGGGAAGGATACGGCTCGAAAATGTCCTGCGCATCGGGCGATACGGTATATTGGAAGCCGCAGAGTGACAAGCAGAGCGTATTGTCAATTAAGGTCTATGATGGGGGAAAGGAAGTTTGTACCTGTCAGATTGTGATTTCCTGCAAGGATGGAATGAAGTACCAGGTACAGCTCTTGAAAGAAGAAAAATAAATTGCCGTAAAGAGCAGGGGAAAGATCATAGATGAAAAGCAGTGGATACAGGAATGCGCATAAGCGGTTATATCCACTGCTTTTTTTAACGGTGAGATGTGGATTCTTCCTGAAAGGTATATTCGATCTGCAGGACATGATCCTCGGATACTGTAATACGCCGGATCAGACCTGTGACCAGAAGCCGGTCAGGCAAAATCTTGGGAGGCGTTTTCAGGAACCCGTGGATCCACGGAATCTGGTCAAAGCCGTTGTCTTTTTGGGAAAATGTCTGCATTGTCTGATGCAGAGCTTCGATTTTTTTGTTCGTATCGCATTTATATTGCAGATATTCTTCGCGGGACAAAATGCCATCCGAGTAATCTTCGTAGGCTTTTTTCTTTTTATAAAGTAACCGGTCCACCTGGTCAGACAAGGCAATAGTGCTATCCTGATTTTGGGACAGCACCAGTTGGGAAGCAATCTCCTGCCGCACCAGACCTGAGCGATCGGGAATCCTTTGGATCAGCCGGTTGATCTCCTTTTGGATGAGTGCATATAAAACGGATTCCTCCAGGTAATGTGCACTGCAGCAGTTTGTTCCGTAGCGGTGATAGCTGCCACAGCAGAAGCAGGATTTGCCGCGGCGTTTGACTTTGATCAGGGATCTGCCACAGTCTGCACATTTTAGCAGACCGGCAAAGGGGTGAACCGGCTGTGTCCGTCTGGTCTGCCGGGCATGGCTGGCGAGCAGGTTCTGTACTTTTTCAAAGGCAGCGGAATCGATCACAGCTTCATGGGTATTCGGCACGCGGATCCATTGTTCCGGTGGAAGCGCAGAAGCTCTTTTTTGACACAACTGCCGGACTGTTCTGTTTTGCACCATTGAGCCGGTGTAGATGGGATTTCGCAGGATATTCCGGACGCTGCTGTAGGTCCAGTAGGTCGTGCTGTCCAGACGTTGGCTGTTATGATAGTTGAGTCCGAGCAGACGTTTATAAACAGAAGGACAGGGGATCTGTTCCTCGTTTAGTATTCCGGCGATGGAAAGCAGGCTGTTGCCGTCC
>CAUCOL010000184.1 GCA_958444395.1 uncultured Lachnospiraceae bacterium | reverse complement strand
GCTTCCGGTACCCTTGATGCCCAGCACCAGTGCTGCGATCAGCGTGGTGATGTTACCATCCAGGATCGCTGATAACGCCTTGTCAAATCCGAGCTTAATGCTGGACTGAACAGACTTGCCTTTGCTTAATTCCTCTTTGATACGTGTAAAGATAATAACGTTCGCATCGACCGCCATACCGATATTCAGGATGATACCGGCTACACCAGGTAATGTCAGTGTGATATCCAATACGTTTAATGCTACCAGCATCAGCACCAGATACATAACCAGTGCAATAGAAGCTGCCAGACCAGGCAGTCTGTAAAATACGATCATAAAGAGTACGACAAGTGCAAAACCGATCGCACCGGCAAGAAGACTTGTCTTAATCGCATCCTGACCCAAGTTAGCACCTACTACCTTAGACTGGGACTCTTTTACTTCCAGTGGAAGTGCACCGATACGGATATTAGATGCAAGCTCACTTGCCTCTTCAAAGGTCTTGAAGCTGCCGGAGATCTGTGCCTTACCATTTAAGATCTCTGACTGAACCTGTGGATCAGATAACACTTCTCCATCGTATACGATATAGATCTTCTTCTTCGTCGGAGCAGCTTCCTGTGTTGCTTCACCGAACTTCTTGGCACCCTTGCCATTGAAAGTAAGATCTACGACATATTCTTTATTCTTGGTACCATCCGCCTGTGTCGTACCTGCTTCTGCATTCTTCAGGTCTGATCCGGAACAGATCACCTTGTCCTTATCATAAGTAACAGTACCGTCATCCTTTGTCGTGATGTCGTCCTGACCTACGAAATCCAGAGAACCTTCCTTACCCAGTCCCTTCAGAACTGCTTCCGCATCTTCAACACCCGGGATGTCGATTACAATGCTGTTGCTTCCTTCCTGTACTACAGAAGACTCCGTACTGTACACATCAGCACGCTGCTGCATCTTCTGAATCGTGTCTGACATCTCTGTCGTTGTTGGATTGTCCTTAACTGCCTTGTATGTAATACTTACACCACCTGCCAGATCCAATCCGAGTCTGATATTCTGTGCGCTACCTTTGTGATGCTCACCCAGTCCGACCAATGTCGTGTAGCCACAGAATGCGATTACTGCGAGTATGATAATAATACTCAGTAACCCCTTCTTTTTGTCCTTCATGCTACATATCTCCTTTAAATTCACTACGTATTCATGGTTTTTCGTTATTATTTTCCTTTCTTCCGCCCGGAAAATATAAAAAGCCACGCTAAAAGATATTATAGCATAGTTTACTTATCATTGGCAAGCATTACTGACGTCCGCTGTAATATACCTTACCATCCTGTGCATCAATATTTTTATAATAGAACAACTCCTCCAGTGTAACAAACTGATAGCCCTTTTTCGTCCACTTCGGTACCAGCTTTTCTACGGCAGATGCCGTCGATGGATACAGATCATGCATCAGTACAATATCTCCGTCCTGCAGATTCCGGCAGTTCTTCACAACCGCTTTGGCATTCCGGCTGCGCCAGTCTTCTGTATCTACACTCCAGTAGATCATTGGCAGCTTGATCGTCTTTTCCATCAGGGATGTTACATTTCCATAAGGCGGGCGGAGCATGGTCGGTGCCTCCCCGGTCACTTTCTTAACCGCCTTCAGTGATTTATTGACTTCCTTCTGAATCCCTTTCTTTTTCAGATAGCGCAGATCCTTATGGGAATACGTATGTGTTCCGATCTGGTTGCCATGCTCATATGCATACTTTAATGTATCGGAATACATCGGCACACGGCTTCCTACTACAAAAAAGGTCGCTCTGCCATTTTTCTTTGCCAGTGCCTTGACAATACGGCGTGTCACCTTAGTATACGGACCATCATCAAAGGTCAGCGCAACCATCGGCTTCTCCGGATCCAGATCTTTACGGATCCGCTCGACCTGTGGTGTCTGTGTCGGCTGCGGTGTCTGTGGTACCGCTGTCTGTTCTGCCACCGCCTTCGCCTGCTTCTGCTGCTCATCCAGTTTCTTTTCCCGGCTGTTCAAACGTACCAGCTGCGCGATCATCGCAATAATTATGATGATCAGCACCAATCCTGCATTGATCATGATCAACAGCGATCGATTATCTTTTTCCTTCATACTTCTTCTAAACACATGTTTTCTCTTCATCGCTTACACCTCTCTCCATTCTCTCTCTTTATCACTATGTATTATCATATCACACTCATTTTTTATATCATCACATAATATTTACCAATCTGTTAAATAACTGTTACAATCTGCCAGCCCTTTTTCCGGCTTTTCGATCACCTTCTGCCCGCCGTACCGGCATTCGGTGCGAGCATGCCGCCAAGCATTCCTGCAACCATGCAGATCATCGCTCCTGAAAAGATACTCAGTCCATCCGACGGCAGATGACCGCCCAGCGCCCTGCCTGCCAGAAACAAGATCAGATAATACACTGCGCCGATCAGAAGTCCCCATAAGAATTTATGTCTGCCCATGTGCTGACCCATGTAAAATCCGCCCAGCAGACCGGCTGCAATATACGTAATGATCACACTGGCGTGTATTACGGACTCCTGCATTCCCTTCTGAAACATCCACCATGCCGCTATCGCAAGCACTGCTGCCGACACCAGGAACATTCCCCCCAGAATCATGCAGACTGCTACTCCATGTTTTCCTTTCTTCACTGCCTTCTCTCCCCTCGTATACCATAATCCTTATTCCTATTTATATTCGATTTATGCTATAATAGAACCCGACTAAAACGATAAATGAACAAAGGAGAGGTTATTATGGAACGATATGTTGATCTGCATACACATTCAAATGCTTCGGACGGCACCTGCAGTCCTGCCGAGGTGGTTCAGCTTGCCTATAAAAAAGGACTTGCTGCAGTCGCCCTGACTGATCACGATACTGTGTCCGGCGTAGATGAGGCACTGGCTGCCGCCCATTCGCTGGGTGACCGGATCCGTGTAATCCCCGGTACAGAGCTTTCCGTGGCGTATCATGGGCAGGACATCCATATCGTCGGTCTTTTTATCAACCACCATGATCCTGTTTTCCGTAAAACCGCAGACCTGCTGGTACAGCGGCGCATCGAGCGCAACGAAAAGATGATTGCAAATCTGCAGAAAGCAGGAATCCCGATCACCATGCAGGCACTGACACAGGATAACCCGGACACCGTCGTGACAAGAGCTCATTTTGCCAGATTTCTGGTGGAACACCAAATTGTCTCTGATCCAAAAGATGCCTTTCGCAAATATCTGAACGAGGACACTCCTTACTATGTTCCCAGAGAATATATCCAGCCGGAGGACGGGATCCGGCTGATCCTGCAGGCCGGCGGTGTTCCGATTCTGGCACATCCCCTGCATTATAAGCTGCCGGAGTCTGAACTGCGCAAACTGCTGACCCGGCTGAAGGAAGCCGGGCTGATCGGCATAGAGGTGCTCTATTCCAACCACACCCGTCAGGATAACTACTTTGCACAGACGCTTGCTACACAGTTTCACCTTCTGCCAAGCGGCGGCTCCGACTTCCACGGCACCAATAAACCTGCCATCGACCTCGGAACCGGACGCGGCACCCTGCGTGTCCCATACACTTTCCTCGAGAACCTCGAACACCAAAAGCACCGGTAAAACAAGAACCCCCTTGCAGGCAGGAGCAGCAGAACTGTAAACGGCACGTTTTCACTACTTGCGCTGACGCAGCGGTGCATAAGTTCCCATCGCCTGATATTTCAGGCAATGGGAACTAAGCACCGGCGAGCGCAAAGTGCCGTTTACAGTTCTGGCTGACTCCTGCCTGCCGGGGGTGAGTTTCGCTCGAAGCACGTAATTCCAACATCGCAGACACCGGGAAGTAAAGTTTGGTTTTCGGGTGTAAAAAGGAACCCCATATCTGACGGCACGCAGGGTGCTTTCCGATACGGGGTTCCTTTTATTTTGGGGTGGGTTTATTTTTCGTTGCCCTGTTTATCAATCTCTACGATGTTTTCTTTCTTCATAGGGATACGGCAGTTTTTGTTGTTTCCGAATTCTACGATGACTACTTCGTCTGAAATATCTACCACAACACCGAAGAAGCCGCTGGTCGTCAGTACGCTGTCACCAACCTCAAGGGTTGTCAGCAGACTTTCATGCTCTTTTCTCTGTTTGTTCTGCGGTCTGATGGCGAAAAACCAGAAAATGGCGATGATCGCACCATAGATCACAAGCATACTGATAATGCTTCCGCCTGTTGATCCGCCGGATGACGCTAATACAGTTGATAAACTCATTTTGTTTCCTCCTCTAACTGCTCTATTTTGTGTTTTTTATATTCCTGAAAACGTCCCTGTTCAATGGCTTCACGTATCTCCTCCATCAATTTATTATAAAAATAGAGATTGTGTGTTACCATCAGACGTAATCCAAGCATTTCTTTTGCCTTTAACAAATG
>CAUCOL010000183.1 GCA_958444395.1 uncultured Lachnospiraceae bacterium | reverse complement strand
GCTCCGGCGTCATATTATCCAGCATGATAATATCCGCTCCTGCCTCAACTGCCTCTTTCACCATGTCCAGATTCTCTACCTCTACCTCAATCTTGTGTACAAAAGAAGCATATGCCTTTGCCATCTGTACTGCCTTTGTGATGCTGCCGGCTGCACCGATATGATTATCCTTTAACATCACTCCATCGGAAAGGTTGAAACGATGATTGCTTCCACCACCGACTTTTACGGCATATTTTTCAAAAATACGCATATTTGGTGTCGTCTTACGCGTGTCTAACAATGTCAGCTTGCTGCCCTCCAGCATCTGCACAATCTCATGGGTATATGTTGCAATACCACTCATACGCTGCAGGTAGTTCAGCGCCGTACGTTCACCGGATAACAGGCCACGGATGTCTCCTGTAACGACCGCCATCAGCTGTCCCTTCTGAACAAAATCACCGTCCTTGACTTTCATATCAAATGCAACCGTATCATCTAACAGTTCAAATACACGACAGAATACGCCAAGTCCCGCAATGATACCGTCCTGCTTACAGATCAGTTCCACCTGTCCCTTCTGGTATTCCGGCATCACACAGTTTGTGGAAAGGTCTTCACTGGTAATGTCCTCCTCCAATGCCATGCGGATATATCTGTCTGCATTGATTTTTAATGTAATTGGATCATTCATGTCTCTGTTTCTCCTTTTCTATCTCCTCTAAAACAATCTTGCGATATTCTTCCTGTATCTTATCCCAGTCTGCATACGCTTCCTTCCGGTACAGTCCCCGGATATACGCATCACTCACCGGTTCCTGCGCTTTCTTACTCAACTGCCGGATATCAGCAGCCGCACGCTTCGCAAACACCATCGACTCCAACAGTGAATTACTTGCCAGACGGTTTGCTCCGTGTACACCGTTGCAGGAGGTCTCTCCAACTGCATACAGTCTTGGAAGGGAGGTCGCACTGGAAAGATCTACCTTGATCCCGCCCATAAAATAGTGCTGTGCCGGCACCACCGGGATCGGTTCCTTCGCCGCATCATAGCCTTCTTCCAGACAACGCTGATAAATATTCGGAAAATGAGATTTGATCTCCTCCTCCGGAATATGCTCCAGAGACAGACGGACATACGGCATATCATCCTCTTCCATCTGCTTGCGGATCGCTGCTGTCACCACATCACGGGGCTGCAACTCATTCGTAAATCGTTCTCCCGCCTTATTCAGAAGGATCGCACCTTCTCCACGTACTGACTCTGAGATCAGGAAACGGCGTCCCGGCTTTTCCGAATATAGTGTCGTCGGATGAATCTGGATATAATCTATATGTTCCATCTCGATACCATGCTTTAACGCAATGGCAAGAGCATCTCCCGTAATATGGCGGAAGTTCGTGGAATGCTGATAAAGACCACCCAGACCGCCACAGGCAAGTACCGTATAATCTGCCCGGATCGTATGAATCTCTCCCTTTGCAGAACGCACCACCAGACCGTAGCACGCTTTCTCATCGCACAGAATATCCACCATCGTCATATATTCTTCTATCTCGATGTTGTCACGTTCCCTGGCGCGTTCCAACAGCTTGCTGGTGATCTCCTTTCCCGTGATGTCCTCATGGAACAAGATACGGGGACGGGAATGTCCTCCCTCTCTCGTAAAAGCAAGCCCGTCTCCCTCATGTTCAAACTCCACACCATACCCGATCAGATCCTGTGCGATCTCCTGGGAAGAACGGATCATCACATCAACGGATGTTTTATTGTTCTCATAATGGCCTGCCTTCATCGTATCTTCAAAATAGCTGTCGTAATCATCCTTGCCACGCAGCATACACATACCACCCTGTGCCAGGAATGAATCACTCTGATCTACCTTGTCCTTTGTGATAATGTGAACCCGGTATTCCTTCGGCAGATTCAGTGCACAAAATAAGCCTGCTGCCCCAGTTCCTACGATTACCACATCTGTTGTCTTATCCATTTTTCTCTCCATTCTTATAGCCATTAGCCTGCCAGAGAAACCCACCCTTCGACATTCTAACCTTATAGTATAACAATAGGGTCAAATTCAACATCTGACCCCTTTATTTGCTTTATGTTCTGTATCAATACCGACTGTTTATGCTTCGTATGACTGCACCGTCAGATAACATGTGACACTTTACTCCACCCATGCCGTGTCCTAACGAAATACAACCATCGAGTGCAGACCTGCTCCAAAGTTCAGGCTCTTTACCAAAACTCGGATCTCGGCTTCTCCACAGTCTCTCTCTTCCATCGAAACATCCAGAGCCGCCGGCCATTCATGGCTGCACGTTCCTCTGAGCTGTCCATTTACATAGATCTCACATTCGCCCCAGATCTCTTCAAAGTGAAGGATCGGTGTGCGCCCATTTATCTTCCTCGGTATCCTGGTCCGCAGACGATAGATACCATATTTTCCTTCCTGCTCTTCAAATACCTTAGATGTACCGGACTTATCATCCACCTGTACATCGACCCAGGTATTCATATCAAAGTTATCTACCTTCATATTGACATCCGGTCTTTCTTCAAACAGCGATGCCGTCAGCTTCCAGCCCATCAGATACTGCTGCTGCACGCTCTTGACAAATGCCGGTGCCTTTTTGTTCTGTACCAGAGGGATCATCACCGTTCCAAAGGTAATACCACAGGCCGTTGCAGAAACAACCAGCTGCTGTGCCTCCTCCCTGGACTTAACCACCGCCTGGCATTTGCCGTGGAATAAACTTCTATGTCCGGAAGCAAAGTCTTCGTGGCAGGTCGGATCTCCATTGCAGGTACCTAACAACACGCCGCCCTCGACCGATATATCTACTTCAAAGCAGGCATCCGGCACTTCCCTGCCTTTCTCATCCACTGCTATGATGCTGATCGGTGTCGCATCCATGCCATCATTATACATCTTCTTGCGCCACGGAACCACTTTCAGGCGAACGGCTTCTCCTGTTGTAATCTTCACATCATGTGCTGCCTTTAAGCCATCATGGTACCCGATCAGTTCAATGTAGCCCGGCTCATAAGGAACCTCCCACTCTGCCTGCTTCATCAGAGACACCTTCTTACGTCCGTATGACTTACGGTTTACGATCAGTTCTGCCTCCTCACAGTTCGTATGGGACATAACACGAATGATCTGTCCTTCTTTTCCTTTATGATTCCAATGCGGCAAAACATGGCAGACCGGTTTTTTGCTGAAAATCGTCTTTGCCATATAAAAACCGTCTTTTGGAAATCCACAGGCGTCCATCATACCAAAGTAGGATGATACCGATGGCCATGTATACGGCGTCGGCTCTCCCAGATAATCAAATCCGGTCCACATAAAAGCACCTGCTATAAAATCACGCTGCATTACTGCCTTCCACGTATCACGTATTGTATTTCCCCACGGTGCTACATGGTCATCGTAACTGGAAAGCATATGCTTCTCCTCGTCATCCTCATAACATCCTCTCACGGAGAACGAAGAGGTAGACTCACTGACGATCAACGGCTTATCCGGATACTTCTCATGAAATGCGTCATACTGCTCCTGCTGATAATTAATTCCGCAGACATCCAGTGAATCTGCCGCATTATGTGCTTCCTGGATCCCGCCATTCATCGCACCGGTGACAAAACGGCTGTCATCCAGCGAGAGGATCTCCCGGCGCATCGTCTCAGCCATCCGCGCTCCCTCTTCCGTTCCCTGCAGAGGTTCTTCATTAAAGATCGAATACATCACAACGCTCGGATGATTCCGGTCACGCAGTACCATCGTACGCAGCTGCTCCAATCCTTCCCTGGAAGTCTCAAAGTTACGGTTCTCATCGATCACCAGCATTCCCAGCTTATCACAGGCATCCAGAAGCTCTTTATGCGGCATGCCGTGTGCACAACGGTACGCATTGGAACCCATCGCCTTTAACCGCTCGATGCGGTACTCATGCAGGGCATCCGGTACTGCCACACCAATGCCTCCGAAATCCTGATGATTACAGGTGCCAAACAGCTTCACCGGACGGCCATTCAACAAGAAACCCTTCTCCGGATCCATCGCAATCGTACGGAATCCACAGACCGTTTCATCCGAATCCACCAGTTCATCCTTATAATAGACCTTCGTGATCACGTTATAAATATTCGGGTCATCAATATCCCATACCTTCGGATCCTCAATGGTAAATTCCGTCTCCACCATAGATTCCTCTCCGGCCTCACACAGAACACCTTCGTTATTGATATTTACCTCCAGTTCCTGCTCCGGATCAACTAATGTCGTCAGGATGCGGACTTCTGCATCCTCTCCGGTCTGATTACAGATATTTGTATATAAATTCACCCGCCAGGTATTCCGTTCAATCTCCTCCATGCGGATATTCAGTCCATACTGTGGTATATGTATCCTGTTCTTTATATTCAGCCATACATGGCGATAGATACCGGC
>CAUCOL010000182.1 GCA_958444395.1 uncultured Lachnospiraceae bacterium | reverse complement strand
CATACGTTGTTTCTTTGTCCAGCAGAACGATCGTATATAAAGGTATGTTTCTGGTAGGTCAGCTTCGTTCCTTCTTTACCGATCTGCAGGATGAGGAATATGTTTCTGCAATCGCAATCGTGCATTCCAGATTCAGTACCAATACAAATCCTAGCTGGATGCGTGCACATCCAAACCGCTTTATTGTACATAACGGTGAGATCAATACGATCGTAGGTAATGCGGATAAGATGCTGGCACGTGAAGAGACTATGGAAACACCATATCTTTCCAGCGATTTCCATAAGGTACTGCCGGTAGTAAATCCAAATGGTTCTGACTCTGCCCGTCTGGATAATACATTGGAATTTCTGGTTATGAGTGGTATGGATCTTCCGTTGGCTGTTATGATCACGATTCCGGAGCCGTGGGAAAATGATATGAGTATCAGTCAGAAGAAACGTGACTTCTATCAGTATTATGCAACCATGATGGAGCCGTGGGATGGTCCTGCTTCTATTCTCTTCTCAGATGGTGATCTGATGGGCGCCGTTCTGGATCGAAATGGTCTGCGTCCTTCTCGTTATTATATTACGACGGATGATCAGCTGATCCTTTCTTCCGAGGTCGGTGTCTTTGAACTGCCGCCGGAGAAGATCGTTAAGAAAGACCGCCTGCGTCCGGGTCGTATGTTATTGGTAGATACCGTAAAAGGCGAACTGATCGATGACAGTGTACTGAAAGAGGAATACGCATCCCGTCAGCCATACGGTGAATGGTTAAACAGCAACCTGGTTACTTTAAAAGAGCTTCGTATTCCGAATCAGAAGGTACCGGAATTTACAGATGAAGAACGTGCAAGACTGCAGAAAGCATTCGGTTATACCTTTGAGGAGTACAAGACATCTATCCTGCCAATGGCACAGAATGGTGCAGAGCCGATCGCATCCATGGGTACGGATTCACCACTTCCGATGCTGTCACGCAAGACACAGCCGCTGTTCAACTATTTCAAACAGATGTTCGCACAGGTTACAAACCCACCTATTGACGCGATCCGAGAGGAAGTCGTTACTTCTACCAGTGTATATATAGGAGAGGACGGAAACTTATTGCAGGAGAACGCAGAGAACTGCAAGGTGTTAAAGATTCATAACCCGATCCTGACCGATACAGATCTTTTAAAGATCAAAAATATGAATAAGGATGGATTCAAATGTGAGGTTATTCCGATCACATATTATAAGAACACATCCTTAAAGAAAGCGTTGGATCATTTATGTCTGGAAGCAGACCGAGCTTATAAAGATGGCGTCAACATTCTGATCTTAAGTGACCGTGGTGTGGATGAGAACCATGTAGCGATCCCTTCTTTACTGGCAGTTTCTGCCATGCAGCAGCATCTGGTTACTACGAAGAAGAGAACGAGAGTCGCTATGATCTTAGAGTCGGCAGAACCTCGCGAGGTACATCACTTTGCTACACTGCTTGGATATGGTGCCTGTGCAGTCAATCCGTATCTGGCGCATGAGACGATCCGTGAGCTGATCTCCAATGGCATGCTGGATAAGGATTATTATGCAGCTGTGGATGATTATGACAATGCCGTTTTACATGGTATCGTTAAGATTGCATCCAAAATGGGTATTTCCACGATTCAGTCTTATCAGGGTGCGAAGATCTTTGAAGCAATCGGTATCTCAAAAGAAGTGATTGAGAAATACTTTACCGATACCGTCAGCCGTGTGGGTGGTATCACGCTGGATGACATCGAAAAGAGTGTGGATGAGCAGCATTCCCGTGCGTTTGATCCGCTGGATCTGGCAGTTGATCTGAACCTGGAAAGCCGTGGTCAGCATAAGGAGCGTGGTCATAAGGAGGAACATCTGTATAATCCGGAGACGATCCATCTGTTACAGCAGGCTACATGGACCGGAAATTATGAGCTGTTCAAGATGTATTCAAAATGCATCGACGAAAAAGAAAAACAGGTGACACTGCGAAGCCTCTTAGATTTCAAATTCCCTAAGAAAGGAATTGATATCGACCAGGTAGAAAGCGTGGATGAGATCGTGAAACGTTTTAAGACGGGTGCGATGTCCTATGGTTCTATTTCACAGGAAGCACATGAGACGCTGGCGATCGCTATGAATCATCTGCATGGTAAATCCAACAGTGGTGAGGGTGGTGAAAGCCTGGAACGTCTGATGACAGCCGGTATGCCGGAGGACAGATGCTCAGCGATCAAGCAGGTCGCATCCGGACGTTTCGGTGTAACTTCCCGTTATCTTGTCAGTGCTAAAGAGATCCAGATCAAGATGGCACAGGGAGCAAAACCGGGAGAAGGTGGTCATCTGCCGGGCGGAAAGGTTTATCCGTGGGTAGCCAAGACAAGACATTCAACTCCTGGTGTCAGCCTGATCTCCCCGCCACCACATCATGATATTTATTCGATCGAGGATCTGGCACAGCTGATCTATGATCTGAAGAACAGTAACAAAGAAGCCAGAATCTCTGTTAAACTGGTATCCGAAGCAGGTGTTGGTACAGTCGCTGCCGGCGTGGCAAAGGCGGGTGCAGCCGTTATCCTGATCTCCGGTTATGATGGTGGTACCGGTGCTGCACCGAGAAGCTCTATCTACAATGCAGGTCTTCCGTGGGAACTGGGTCTGGCAGAGACACATCAGACACTGATCATGAATGGTCTTCGTTCCCGTGTGCGTATTGAGACAGATGGTAAGCTGATGACGGGTCGTGACGTAGCGATCGCTGCGATGCTGGGTGCCGAGGAATTTGGATTTGCAACAGCTCCACTGATCACGATGGGCTGCGTGATGATGCGTGTCTGTAACCTGGATACCTGTCCGGTGGGTGTGGCAACACAGAATCCGGAGCTGCGTAAGCGTTTCAAAGGAAAGCCGGAATATGTAGAAAACTTCATGAAATTTATCGCACAGGAGTTGCGTGAATATATGGCAGCACTGGGTATAAAGAAGGTCGATGATCTGATTGGCCGTACCGATCTGTTAAAGAGAAAAGAGTTTACCGGAGAGGCTGCAGAGTATACCTCTAAGGTGGATCTGTCCGCAATCCTGGACTCTACTTTTGCAGGCATGCGCAAGGATAACAAGTTCAATCCGAAGGATAAATATGACTTCAAGCTGGAAACAACGATGGACGAAAAGGTACTTCTGCCGGAATTAAAGAACGCACTGGCTACCGGTGAAAAGACAGAGGTCGAGGTCAAAGTCAATAACATTGACCGATCCTTTGGAACGATCTTAGGTTCAGAAGTTACGAAGAAATTCAGCGATACGCTGGAAGAGGATACGATCACGGTAAAATGCCATGGAAGCGGAGGACAGAGTTTCGGTGCGTTTATACCGAAGGGACTGACTCTGGAACTGATCGGAGATTCCAATGATTATCTGGGCAAGGGGCTTTCTGGTGGTAAGATCGTCGTATATCCACCAAAGGGAACCTGCTTTAAAGCAGATGAAAATATCATCGTAGGTAACGTTGCATTGTATGGTGCAACCAGTGGTAAGGCATATATCAATGGTATTGCCGGAGAACGTTTCTGCGTAAGAAACTCCGGTGCCTATGCAGTCGTAGAGGGTGTTGGCGATCATGGATGTGAATACATGACAGGAGGACGTGTCGTCGTACTTGGTCCGACCGGTAAAAACTTCGCAGCCGGCATGAGCGGCGGTGTCGCATATGTACTGGATGAGGACAGCACATTATATCTGAAGTTGAACAAGGAACTGGTATCTTCTGATCCGGTGACTGACAAATATGATGTTCTGGAGCTGAAAAAGATGATCGAGGAGCACGTAGCAGCAACCGGTTCTGAAAAAGGAAAGATGATCTTAGACCGGTTCAGTGAGTATCTTCCAAAATTTAAAAAGATCATTTCTTATGACTACAGCCATATGCTGCAGCTGATCGCAAAGATGGAAGAGCATGGTCTGGGTTATGAACAGGCACAGATCGAGGCATTTTATGCTCACAAGAATCAGCAGTAAGTGATAATAAAGAAAGTTCCTATAGAAGATAGAAGCGTCAGGCAGGGGTTCTGTGCCAGTGCGCACTTGACACAGAACCGATACGCGCAAAAACGTGCGCAGAAATGAGGATTGCGATGGGAAAACCAACTGGATTTTTAGAATACGAGAGAAAAAATAACCAGGCCGTAGAGCCATTAGAACGTATCAAAAATTTTAATGAATTTCATACACCAATGAGTGAAAAAGACAGAAAAGAGCAGGCGGCACGCTGCATGAACTGTGGTGTCCCATTCTGCCAGTCAGGCATGATGATCGCCGGAATGGCATCCGGATGTCCGTTGAATAACCTGGTGCCGGAGTGGAACGACCTGCTGTACCGTGGCAACTATAAGAAAGCACTGCAGCTGCTGCGCCAGACGAACAACTTTCCGGAGTTTACCTCACGTGTATGTCCGGCAC
>CAUCOL010000181.1 GCA_958444395.1 uncultured Lachnospiraceae bacterium | reverse complement strand
GTTTGGCAAAATCCGGATATAATTCCATAGATTTTAATTTCATCTGGAGACTGAATGAAAGGTTTGCCTGAAGGTTTTCATTCTTTAGATAACGGATATTTCCCTTTCTGTTTCTGGATAATCCGTTAAAGAACATCACCTGTGCCGTCTTCTTTCCCCGAATCGTAGTCAGCCGGTGTACTTTATTTCCCACCCCATCCCGGTGCAGATCGATCACCACCTCGATCGACGGATATTTTTTCAAAGTACTCTTTAACCCGCTATACGCCTTATTGTATGCTTTATTTCGGTCAATCCTGCCATTGATACTGTCATAGGGTGTCTTATCATGCAGCACATGATAACCGTATTTTTTCTCAAGAATGGACGTCAGTTTTGATCCAACACCGATGACAGACTCTTTCGAATCGCCCGGAGCAGAATCCGCAAATGCCTCGGATGCACCATGCGTGTGAAAGATCAATATCTGTGGCTTATTCTTTTTCTTTATTCGCAGATCCATTTGTAAAAATGTGTCAACATCAAAGAGTTTCGGATCGATCGACGTAGAGGAATCTACAATATAAAAATTACGGATCAGATACGATCGTTCCCTGTTTTTCTTTAACAGCTGAATTTTCTTTTTATTTGTAACCGCCAATGCGGCTGTTTCCTGTGAAGAGTTTTGATCCAAAACTTCTGTTTCGGGGGATGTTTTGGATCCATCTGCCATTTTGTCTTCCACCGGATCTGTCCTCTTTTCAGATGCCTTTTCACGTTCCGAATCCGCCGCAGTCTTTCCATTTTGTTCCCGTTGTTTTTCATTTTCAAGAATGGCTGCTGCCGCTACAGACTCCGTATCCTGTTCCCCCTGCTCTGCCAGAAGCAGTCTCCCAATCTCCGCATCTGCCTCCTGAAACAGCTGTCGTTCATTCTGACGGTGACTGGCTGCACCACTCCAGAATACCCGGTCACTGTTTTTGCCCGGATATAACAGGACCAGTCCCTTCATCTGTACTGTCTGCCGGAGCGGCAGTGCAGTTTCATTTCGATCTATATATCCCAAAAGAGGGACAGCGTCTATGATCCAGCACGGCATCCTGTGATCCTGCTGTTTTATCTGTTCAGATATCAGGCAGGTTGAAAAACTCCATGAGGCAATTTCCTGCCAGACAGACTGCATCATCTGTTTTCGGTTTCCTTTCGTTCCCAGAAAACAGACCATAAGAAAACCTGTCCCAAGAATAATTCCCCAGCCCCAAAAACTCCGGCTGCACATCCTCTCTTTATTCGTCTTTTTCATATTCATTCAGACACTCCATTTCGCCATGTCTTTCTTTTGCTGCCACATTTACAAGCTGCTACGTTTACAATGTATGCCATTCCTTTTCTTTCTATGACAGCGAATTTAGAAAGCAGGTAGTAAGATCCACCGCCCCGTTTTCTAACGAAGGGAATCTGTCTGATCCGACCGGTTGGAATGCACCGGGCGTTATCGTCTGCCATGTGCTTTGGATCACTCTTTTAAAAAGCGGTTGATGCCTTCGGTAACAACCCCTCCGATCATACGAAGATGTGCATCAATATCTTTTGGTGTTACAAACAGATCCTGCATGGATTCCCCGGAAATTCCCCGCAAAAATGACTCCGTCTCCTGACTGGTAAAGCCCTGCTTACGAAAATTCTCTTCAATACACTCAGATACTATCGTAACGGCATCCACTACAGTCGGTACTCCGATAGCGATTACCGGTACTCCAAGTGTATCTGCATTTAATGTGTTTCTATTATTTCCGATTCCTGCCCCCGGGCAGATTCCTGTGTCTGTAATCTGGATCGTGCTGCAAAGTCTGCCGACACTCCGGGAGGCAAGGGAATCGATCACCAGAACCGCATCCGGCTGCACATGCTTTTGGATTCCTCCCAGTATTTCCCGTGTCTCCATCCCGGTCTGTCCCATGACCCCCGGAATGATCGCACAGGAGGCCGCCTCCTTCTTTTCCAAAATATCTTCTCCAAATTCCCGGATCAGGTGACGTGTTACCTGTACATCCTCTACCACGATCGGACCCAGGGCATCCGGCGTTGCATAACGGTTTCCAAGTCCTGCGATAAGATAAACCGGCGTGTGCTCCTTTTCCGGAAGCGGAGTCAGCTTTTCCAACGCACCGGCAATTTCTTTTGCTGTTCTCTCACGCACCTCCGGTTCAATGTCCCCATACTCCCACTGATTTTTCCATGTCCATTCAATCGTAATATAATTTCCCTTTGGTTTGCCCATCTGCCGGGCACCGGCATCATTCAAGATTCCTACAGTTGTGACCCGGATTCTGTCTCCACAATACGTTTTTTCCTCCAGGGAAACGCCGGATACTTCGACATCATCCTCCGGAAAACTTTCCCGGATCTCAATTGCCAGATCAGTACGTCTGTCTATTCCTATACCGTTTTCTCCCTTCCACTTCCTGTCAGATGGCAATGTGCTTCTTATCTGCTGTCTGTTCCTCTTCATATAAATTCTCATTTCCTTTCTACCATATATTTATGGTTAATCTCCTTCACAACGGATTCGGTTCACCCGCTCTGTTGCTTATTTTTCAGAATATATATATTTTTTCTGATTTTTTTCAGATTATGTATTGACACACCGTCCTAAATCGACTAAGATATACAAGTGTGTTTACATCAAAGTGTCCGTGTCCGGTTTGATGGAACAATAGATTTCACAATTGGGAGGTGTAAAGAGAATGGCAAATATTAAATCAGCAAAAAAGAGAATTTTAGTTGAGCGCAGAAACGCAGAAAGAAATAAGTCAATCAAGTCTTGTGTTAAGACAGCTGTTAAGAAAGTAGATGCAGCCGTTGCAGCAAAAGATAAGGACGCAGCTGCTACTGCATTAACAGCAGCAATCTCAGAGATCAACAAAGCAGCCAGCAAGGGTGTTTACCATAAGAAAACTGCTTCCAGAAAGATTTCTCGTTTAACAGTCGCTGTGAACAAAATCGCATAATGAATACTATGAAAGAGCTGCCAGGGTGTGGGTAGCTCTTTTTACTTTATAGGAAACTTCCCTTAAGGAACCGTACTTTCATAGAACAAAAGAAAGGAGGCTGACTATGAAAAAAGATAATTATTTAAACTGGGATGAGTATTTTATGGGCATTGCTCTCCTATCTACCAATCGAAGCAAGGATCCGCACACCAGTGTCGGTGCCTGCATCGTAAGCGAAGACAATAAGATTCTTTCTGTCGGCTATAATGGTATGCCCCGCGGCTGCTCCGATGATGAATATCCCTGGGACAGAGATAACTCCGACCCTTTAAATACAAAATATCTGTATGTCTGTCATGCAGAATTAAATGCCATTCTGAACTATACAGGCACCGATATAAAAAAAGCCAAGATATATACCACCTTGTTTCCATGTAATGAATGCACAAAGGCATTGATCCAATCAGGGATTCGGGAAGTGATCTACCTGAGTGACAAATATGCAGAAACCGAATCTGTCATTGCATCGAAACGGATGATGAAATCTGCCGGAGTAACTTATCGATGCTATCAACCGATCCATCAGGATATTACATTATCCCTTTAAAAACGTATCTGTCCTTTTCTATGGACAGATACGTTTTTTATGTTATATGAAACACTCCGTGAGGATGCACATTTCGCGGAACGGTCAGACTGCAATCACTGCTGGAGCTTATAACGTATTTTGCATCTTTCCGGGATACTGCCGGCGATCTTTGATGCCTGCTTTAACCCTTTATTACTCTGAATGATTACTGTTTTTAATTTCTGATTTTTACAAAATACCTTTTTTCCCACCTTTTTAATATGTATACCAAGTACAACTTTCTCTAATTTTTTGCACTTAGTAAATGCTTTTTCACGGATACCGGTGACTTTATATTTCTTTCCCCGGATCAACACACTGTCTGGAATCGTTACCTTTTTCTTCCCCGCCTGACAGCTATATACCTTTACAGTTCTCTTCTTTGCTTTCGTTGCTGTCACCTGATAAACAATCCCTTTTCTGGCAATCCTGCTGCCCTTTTTTACCAATGCATTTTCCCCACGGGACAATGTCTGTGCAATCTCTCCCGGATCCGGTGAGGCACCGATCCAGGTTGACATAATGCTGACCTGTCCGTTGCCAGGAAGCTGCGTTGGCGTCGTTGTCGGTTCCGGCGCAGCCGTCATATTTCTATCCGGCGTAACGGATGGCTTTGGAATCGACGTAGTGACCGGATCTTGTGTGCTCACCGGAGACGGTGCCGTTGATTCCTGTGGGATATCAGAAACCACCGGTGTTGTTGTTCCTTGTGGAATATCTGATGTTGGCAGAATATCCGAAACCGGTGTACCGGATACCTGCGGTGTTTCCTCCTGTCCCCCTTCTGTCGGCTGTGGTATCTGTGATACCATCGGCTGCTGCGGTGGCTGCGGCTGCTAATTTTGTAAAATTACAGCTGCACCACAACT
>CAUCOL010000180.1 GCA_958444395.1 uncultured Lachnospiraceae bacterium | reverse complement strand
CTCACCGGCCGGATCATTGTGCTGACGTCTATCGTGGCATTGCCGGTGCTGTTTTGTTTGCTGGCAATGGTGATGACATTTCTGGCAGAGGGAAAGAAAACGATGGTGCTTCCGACCTTTTTACTTCTTTGGATCGTGCTGGAATACGGTGGATGTATCATTCTGCTTCCGCAGTTAAAAGCATTTTTACTGCCGGGCGTTTATCTGTTTACGGCATTATGTACGATCGCGCTGGTGATCCTGTTGCTTTTGTGGCTGACGGGGGGCTTTCGTGCGCCAAAGAACCGGAAAGACAGACAGTCACATCAGGACAGAGATCGTGAGACGGATGACGGGGGCAGAAAACATTCCCGCCGGAGACGCCATTCTTCAAAGAGAAAAAAGAAAAAGGGCAGAAAGAAAGACCGTTCCAGGGACTCCGGAAAAGATTCCAATGAGAATGATAAAAATAAGAAAGAGCAGAACAGGCAGCAGGAGCAGAAACAGGCAGGAACCGGGATGGTAACCGGACAGCTGTGTGAGGGCTCCGGCATGTATCAGGGGACAACACTTGCAATGACTGGACAGCACAGTGTGACGATCGGGACAACACCGGAGGCAGTTGCCGGTCTGCGGGGCGGCAGGCTTGACCAGATGGCAAAAGTCGCTGATCAGAACTGCGTGATACAGTATCAGCGAGAACCGGGAAGCTACAAGATACAAAGCCATTCTGATACGCAGCTCGTCTTACAGGATCTGCAGAGCGGCAAGACCGTTTTGCTGAATAAGGGTGGGCATGTGTCGTTGAACCGGCCGGCAAGATTAAGTATACCGGGGACAGAACACAGTCTTACGCTAAAGTAAACAGGATTTGAGTAAACGTAAAAAGTGTGGTATGATTGGTCAGTATGAAGAAAAATGCATCGAACTAAGACGGAGTGTCAGACAGAACCGGTGCAGAGAAAAATAGAATTATACCGGAAGAAAACAGCGTATGAATTAAAGAAGTCCGGTGCGGAAATGAGGATAAACATGGAAAATAAAAACGAGGCAAATGAGAACGGATATCTGCCGGAAGAAACAGAGAAAGATGTGGAACAAAATACAAAGCCTGCCAAAGAGACGGGCAAAGAAGAAACAGATACGCCACAAGCGGCAGAACCTGTAGCAGAAGGGAAAGCATCGGAGGAGAGTGTGTCCGAAAAAGGGGATACAGCAGAGCAGAAGGAAAAGAAAAGCTGGTGGGATACAAAGCCTGGCATTATTACCCAGATACTGATCTGGGTATGTGTTGTGGTATTATCTCTGTATGCTGTTCCGAGGTTTGTATTACAGAGGACGATCGTAGACGGTGAGTCGATGGAAAGCAATTTTCATGATGAAGAGAATCTTCTTGCCAATAAATTCATCTATCGTTTCACGGATCCAAAGCGTTTTGATGTAGTAGTATTTTATCCTTATGGACGTACGGATGATGACAGCTTTGCGACGTTTGTGCGTCAGACCCTGAATCATGAAAAGAGCCAGGATGAGTATTATATCAAGCGTGTGATCGGACTGCCGGGAGAGACGATTCAGATCAAGGGCGCAGATATCTATATCAATGGTAAGAAGCTGGAAGAAGATTACGGAAAGGAGCCGATCGAAGACGGCGGATTGGCGGAAGAAGAGATCACCCTGGGCAAGGATGAGTATTTCGTGATGGGTGATAACCGGAATGACAGCACCGACAGCCGTGTATTTGGTCCGGTGCCCAAGAAAAATATTGCGGGAAAGATAATTTTCCGATTCAATTAGCTTTCGCGAAAAGAAAAGCAGGAGAGATATTAGTACTGATCTCTGGGTGCCAGATTTTTTGTCTGGCTTTTGGGGGTCGGTAGATTCTTTCCTGCTTTTACATTTTACATGGGGAGGAAAATAGGGTATTGACTTTGAGTAAACTCCAAGTGTTAATATAGAGACACAGATTTGGCTGTAGTCAGAATCAATCAGAGGGATCGGTATCAGTCAAACCGCGAAAAATCAACAATACAGGGGGTGATGCGATGACGATTCGTGAAGTGAGTGAGCGATATAACATTTCTCAGGACACCTTGCGGTATTATGAGAGGATCGGCATGATTCCGCCGGTGACACGTTCGCCGGGCGGGATCCGTGACTACCGGGAAAAGGATCTTAGCTGGGTGGAACTGGCGATCTGTATGCGCAGTGCCGGGCTGCCGGTGGAGGTCATGATTGAATACGTGAGACTGTATCAACAGGGCGATGTTACGATGCAGGCACGTATGGAGCTGCTGCAGGAACAGAGAGAAAAACTGCTGGAGCAGAGACAACAGCTGGATACCACATTAAAAAGGCTGGATTATAAGATCTCTGTATATGAAGAAGGGATCCGTACCGGCGTGTTAAATTGGGATTCCGAGGAAAAATGCGGGGCATAGGATCCACCATGTAAATGGATGTTTGACACATTGATTTGAACAGGAAATAATACCGGATCACAAGAGATCGGAAAAACAATGAAAATGCTGCCGGGAGCAGCAGAATGGAGGAAATATGTATTTAGAGCAGATAAAACAACCATCCGATGTCAGAACATTAGATAAGGATCAGAAGGTGGCACTGGCTGCCGAAATGCGTGAGGCATTATTAAAGAAATTAAGTATTCATGGAGGACATTTTGGACCGAACTTTGGTATGGTCGAGGCAACGATTGCCTTGCATACCGTGTTTGATTCACCAAAGGACAAAATGGTATTTGATGTATCCCATCAGTCATATTGCCATAAAATGCTGACCGGCAGACAGGAAGCATTTCTGGATTCGGCACATTACGATGATGTATCCGGTTATAGCAATCCGGACGAAAGTGAGCATGATTTCTTTACGATCGGTCATACATCTACTTCTGTCAGTCTGGCATGCGGACTTGCCAAAGCAAGAGATTTGAACGGGGAAGAAGGTAATGTGATCGCAATCATCGGAGATGGTTCGCTGAGTGGTGGAGAAGCATTAGAGGCACTTGATTATGCAGCAGAGCTGCAGGGCAATCTGATCATTCTGGTCAATGACAATGACATGTCGATTGCGGAGAATCATGGTGGTCTGTATCAGAATCTGAAGCTGTTGCGGGAGACAGATGGTAAAGCAGAATGCAATCTGTTCAAAGCGATGCATCTGGATTATGTCTTTGTAAAAGAAGGAAATGATATAGAGAAGCTGACCGAGGCTTTCCGTCAAGTAAAGGACAGCGATCATCCGGTCGTAGTGCATATCTGCACCCAGAAAGGAAAGGGGTATGCACCGGCAGAACAGAATAAAGAGAACTGGCATTGGTGTATGCCGTTTGATATCAAGACAGGGGAAAGCACGGTGCAATTTGATGGAGAGGATTATTCTGACATGACAGCAGAGTATCTGCTGGACAAGATGAAGAAGGATCCGGCGGTTGTAGCGATCACATCCGGTACACCTGCTGTGCTCGGATTCTATGAACCGCGCAGAAAAGAAGCCGGAAAGCAGTTTGTGGATGTTGGTATCGCCGAGGAGCATGCAGTGGCTATGTCCTCCGGTATCGCTGCGAATGGCGGTAAGCCGGTCTATGGTGTATACAGTTCATTTATCCAGAGAACGTATGACCAGTTATCCCAGGATCTGTGCATCAATAAAAACGCCGCAACGATCGTCGTATTTGCCGCAACAGTATATGGTATGAACGATGTAACGCATCTGGGAATCTATGATATTCCAATGATTTCAAATATTCCGGAACTGGTATATCTTGCACCAACGACGAAGGAAGAATATCTGGCAATGCTTGAGTGGAGTGTGAACCAGACAGAGCATCCGGTTGCTATCCGTGTGCCGGGCGGTGCAGTTAAGCATTCTACGGGAGCGGTGCAGACTGATTACAGCCGGTTAAATAAATATCAGGTGACACAGAAGGGAAGTAAGGTGGCAATCCTGGCACTGGGTACATTTTATGATCTGGGCGTACAGGCTGCCGAGCTGATACAGCAACAGACAGGCGTGGCTCCGACCGTGATCAATCCAGTCTATATCACAGGACAGGATACAGAGTTTCTTACAGAACTGAAGAAGGAGCATGATGTGGTGATCACACTGGAAGATGGTGTCCTGGATGGTGGTTTCGGTGAGAAGATCGCCAGATTTTATGGAACAAGTGATGTCAAGGTGCGTAACTATGGCTTAAAGAAGGAATTTCTGGACCGCTACAACGTAGAGGATGTCCTGAAAGAGAACCATCTGACGAAAGAGCAGATTGCAGAAGATGTGAAGCAGCTGCTTGGCTAGATTACGTAATACGGATATCCATTAGTGACCAAAATATCCCACACAGTCAGTGGCAGTTGAAGCCCAGCCATCTGGTCATACGTAGCTTAAATATTTTTCTGATTTTTGCATGTAAGCTATAAACGTCTGCGTAAATGAGGATGAAAAATTGTCTTGGTACCTTACGCCTTTCCCAAGAC
>CAUCOL010000179.1 GCA_958444395.1 uncultured Lachnospiraceae bacterium | reverse complement strand
GTATCTCCCAGACGGTCAATCAGATTTGCCTCCACAAAACTGTGAATATCCTCATATTCCGATGTGATCTGTAATTTTCCACTCTCCACATCCTCTTTAATCTCCTGCAGTGTTGTGATGATATCGTTCATCTCCTGCTCTGTCAAAATGCCCTGTTTTCCAAGCATTTTGACGTGAGCGATACTGCCTTCGATATCCTGTTTATAAAATTTCTGATCAAATGTGATAGACGCATTGAAATTATATACAAGCTGATCTGTCGCCTTTGTGAAACGTCCTCCCCATAACTGTGCCATATCTAAATCCTCACTTTCTCGTTGTTTATCACTTCATTCTACATGAAGTGACTTTTTCCCGCAAGTCCCTGTTGTATTTTTATGCAGACCTTTTGTTTTATTTATTCATCATTTCTATTTGTTTTTTCCTATTCTTCCCCTAAATAAAAGAAATCTTTTACCGTATTTTTCGTATCCATCAGATTGTTATACTGCAGGATCCTGTATTCTTCCAGCTTGTCATAATATGGGGAAGTCTCATCCTCCACATCATATAATTTACCGTCCGCTCCAATATATCCATTGTAAGTTAAAACCGGAACTTCCTCATACATATCCAGAATAAATTTCTGATATCCGGTGAGTGCTCCTCCTGCAAGCTGCATAACTTTTGCTCCCAGATAGTTCGGGCTGATCATTTCGATCTTTTCCTCTCCAATATCATAATTCGCCCAGATTTTAAACGGTACAATATATTTTTGTAAAGGTACATCCTCGTCATAATTCATTTTGATATTCGGCTGATGATCTCCAAATATAACAATAATCGTCGGTTCTTCTTCTTTCTCAAAATAAGAGATCAGCATTTTATATGCATCATCTGTCTTTTTCAAAAGGTTGCAATAAGTATAGAGTTTGACATCATCTTTATATTCCTCGTTGCTGACGGTGATATCGTAGTCCATATTATCAAATAATTCGTCATATGCACTGTGATTCTGCATCGTCACGTTAAACAAAAATGCCGGTCTGTCACTTGTCTTTTTATTCTCCTCATACAATTCAATCAGTTTCTTAAAATCTGCTTCATCTGAGATAAATTTTCTGTAGCGCAAAGGATTCTCAAAATCCTCTTCTGTCAGGAAGTCATCAAAACCAAGCGCACTATACGCAGCCGTGCGGTTATAGCCGGTTGGCTTATATGGATGCACTGCCAGTTCCTCAGAATACCCCATCGCCTTAAAGCTTCTGGTTAATGACTCATGCGCTTTATCAGCCTTCAGATAACTCTGATATGGTGCAACTCCGAAAGTCAGAAAAGCTTTGCTGTTTCCGGTTAAGAACTCATACTCTGTATTTGCAGTCTGCCCACCGTGAATAGAGACATACATATTCCCTGATATAGTATTTTCTTTCAAACTCTTAAAAAATGGCAGTGTCGGTTCATTTGTCTGCAGATGATATAATTCCTCATAGTCAGAAAATGCCTCATCCATGATCACGATCACATTTGGCATGGAAGCTGCGTCTGTATCTGTCACTTCATCCGTTGTGTACTTAGACATCAGAGCCGCCAGTGTCTCCTCGGAATACCCATCCGGTTCCGGCGTAATAAGGAACCCAAGGCTTCCAAATAACGTAACTGCAGTTCCATTTCTCTGATAACTTCTCTGCGGCTTATACTGTGTTAATTTCGGGCTTTTCAGCAATACTCCATTTACCACCAGCTGGCTAAAGATCAATGTATATGCCAGTGCCACCACAATGCCGGCAGCTCTCGTCTTAACACTGTTAAAATACTTACGTTCTTTTAATTTGCGTATGATAATAATGTAATCGACCAGCATCATAAATGTCAGCAATACTTTAAGACTGATCGTATAATCATAGGAATCCGCCACACTTAATGCGCTCGCAACCAGTGTGAAATCAGACATCAAAAGGGCTGTTCCCCTGAAATCAGCGACATATAAGTTTGCCACCTGAAATACAAACCACAAAATGACCGGCAAGATCAGACTCCAGTGAGAACTGTTAAACAGTGCAATAAAAATTACTGCAAAAAAAGCTATGACAACCAGGTTAAAGAAATAATTTCTTGCTCCAAGCGCAAACAGGTTCGACTCAAACATTACCTCTAACATAACAAAAGTTATGATAGGTGATAATACTGTAATCATGAGAGTGATTACTTTTTGCCTCTCATCTGACAGTTTATTTTTCCAGCGGATCACAGCCACACTGAATGCACCTGCTGCCAAAAAGATAATAATCTTCTTAATATCCAGGACTCTTTGTGTTATTTTTTCCGTCCCATCCATAACATGCACTTTTGTAAAAAACAAGCCGTTTACAATCGCATAAATGAAAATAACACCAATCCAGATATACCCGATTACCTCCTTATGTTCTTTCAGCCATACGGCCCATCTTTTTTGTTCTTTTTCCATGACATTTCTCCTAAAACTTTTATTGTATCTTTGTATTTCACACCTGACCTGCAGCTTTCGCCGCAATCTGTGCGTCTCGCTCCCTCTTTGAAAATACACAGCCACAATAATACTGGCGGTACATCCCATATTCTTCTGAAAGTTCTACAGAACGTTTGTAACCGTTCTTCTTTTTAAAATCTGAATTTAAATATGCAATCCCATATTGTTCCGACAGACGGTCTCCGATCTCGTTTAATTTTTCCGCATTTTTGAGCGGACTGATAGACAACGTTGTCGTAAAATAATCCATATGAAGCTTTTTTGCCATTTCTGCCGATTCCTTAAGCCGCATTTCATAGCAACGGAAACATCGCTCGCCACCTTCTTTTACATCTTCGAGCCCTTGCGCCATCTGATAAAAACGTTCCTTATCATAGTTTCCCTCCACGAAAGAGATCGCATATTTTGCTGGCAGTCTCTCAATAAAATGCTGCTGCTCTGCTACACGCTTTGTATATTCTTCTTCCGGATAAATATTCGGATTATAATAAAAAACTGTAATTTTAAAATACTGTGATAAATATTCCAGGCAATAAGAACTGCATGGTGCACAGCAGCTGTGAAGCAACAGGGAAGGAACTCTTTTTTCGCTTTGATTTTTCGCTATGGTTTCCTCTAACATTTTCTGATAATTCTGTTTCAATCTTTTGCCTCCCATGACAGTATTTCTTCTGCACGTGCCTTCCAGGTATGCCCGGTACAAAAAGTCCGGTATGCATTTTCCCGGATTTTTATCCGGAGTTCTTCGTTTTCCATCAGTTCTCCTGCAGCTTCCGAAAGCGAATCGATTCTTGTCAATGAATAAAACATCATATCCATGCGGTCTTTAAAATTAGAACGCCGGTATGGATTTTCATCGGTCAGCACTACAGTACGGTTTGCCATTCCGGCGATTGCCCGATCATGGATGCCACGGTTAAAAATAGGAGAGACATCGAGCATAATCTGTTCTCTTGCAATTTTTTCAAAAGACAGATCAAAGGTAACCGGTTTCCCGATCGTCCGGTATTTCTCATGAGGTGTCTGATATTTTTCCCACCCCTCACCGACTAAATGAACCGGTATCTTCTTTTTTAAGAGTTCATCCAATGCTGCTTTTCGAAAATAATCCCGGATATAAGCGTCTGAAGCATACATCGCATTCATGAAAAGAGCAAACTGTGCATTGTCAAGTTCCATGCCATCTTCTTTTAAACATTCCGCAAACGCTTCTTCCATCGGAAATTCCGGTGCATTTATCCTCATCTCTATGATTCGCTTCATCATCCCACGAAACGGCTCCGGTGCTGCCTTTACGATATCATATACCTTTTCCGGTGCATCATAAGTTCCCATGAAAAGGACATGGCCTGCCGGATTTTTTTCACCGTCAAACAAAGCAACTGTTGCACCAAGCGGAAGCATATGTACACTCTTTACCTGGGGATGATATCTTTTTACATATTCTGCCTGCCCCTCGTCAAGTACGATCGCATGAAAATTTTTTGCCTGTGTCATTAGACAATTATAATGAAACAATGGATGATCCACAATGTAATCGTAAAAAGGACCATCAATCAGATCGATCACCGGTGTCCCATCATCCATTACAAGCCGTGGCAGCAGTGAATTAAAATCAAAAACTGCACGGTATTTTTTCCAAAAAAACGTGGAAAGTACGGTATCCAAATCATCCTGGGCGGTAAATTCACATACCGTTGTTTCATACCCCAGATCTTCGAATGCCGCCGCAAGCTGATGTGCGAAAAAATTCCCGGACAAATAGCAGATTTCTCTGGAACAGAATACCAAAATCTTTTCCTGTGATTCCATCTGTTATTCCTCTATTCCAAACATTTCCGCACAGATACGTTTTCCATGCTCCGTCCGAAAAATATTTTTGTACGCATTCATTACAGCTTCTTTCGTCACACCATCCTCATATAAATTGACCAGGAAATCAGCCTCCACCAGTATCTGATAATCCAGCCCATCTATCTTATCATATGTGT
>CAUCOL010000178.1 GCA_958444395.1 uncultured Lachnospiraceae bacterium | reverse complement strand
CATATCAAACATTACATGCATCACATTATCGGTTCCGCTATCCTGTATAAATGTATTACTTCCCATTACAAATTCCGGTGCCCCATAATAGCGGTAACTGATAGAGGAAGGTACTATAACCTCTGCTGCCACCGTATATGTTTTCTCCGTATAATGGTCTGCTTTCGTCACGAAAGCCTTCTCATAGCTGTCAACCTTCTCTGCCGGGATTTCTTTACCACTTTTCTTGTCATAGTATTTGAAACTGTCCACATACCGTAACGTTACTTTATCTCCGACTTTGGCCCAGTTGCTGTGCGCTATGGCATGGTCATAATCGTCCTGACTGTAAACAGCAGCTATCGTATCCTTCTGACTGAGCCGGGATATATCTCCCTTTATTACGGTTAATCTGCTTAATGGCCAGGCATCCATTCCATACGCCTGCACATCATCATACAAACTTCCGTCAGACGCTCTTTCCGTTCCATCGAAATACAGCTTTTCCTCTTCTTTCGTCATGCCATATCCCATCGCATCATAATATGCCAGAATGTCTTTTTTCCGGACTTTCTCCTGAATAACGCCTGTCTGTCCGTAAACACAGCCGCTTTCCTTGATCCCCTCCTGCGACAATACTGTCTGCAGAACAGACTTTTCCACCGCTGTATCCTCCGAACGAAATCCTTTTTGAACATTGAAATAATCTGCATTGGCAAACTGAAAATCACTGCTGCAGAATTTTCCGAGATAACGGTTCATATCAAAACCATTTGTAAACATAACCGTCAGATTCATCAAAACAACCGCGAGCGTCAGGGAAATAACGACCAGAAGCAGCTTCTTTTTCTTCCGCCCGACATTCGCCCATGCCATACGCAGCAATGAGGCCGGTTTTTTGGTCTTCCTCGCCTTCTTTCGGATATGATCCACTTCCGCATAACGTACCGCCTCCACCGGGGATACTTTGGACGCAATTCGACCCGGTTTGCTGCAGGAGATCATAACTGTAACAATAGAAAATAACGCTGCCCCGGCAAACACCCAGCCATGCAGCCGGAGCACTGCCGTACCGTAACTCGTTTGTGCCATTACCTCCGGCACCAGCGCCGCACCGACACCAAAGCCACAGAGCAGTCCTGCCGGAATCCCGATTCCCGCCAGAAGCAGTCCCTGCATCCGGATGATCCTTTTGATCTGACGCCCGGTCATTCCGATCGTCTTTAACAGACCATAAAAGCGAATATCCTGCGTCACAGAGATCTGAAATACATTGTAGATGATCAGATACCCGGTAAACCCGATGACCAGAAGGACAAAAACAATGACCGCCATGCTGGTAGCATCCATGTTATTGGCAGACTGCGCCCCTGTATAGCCCCAGTTCACACCATAACCGATATAATCGGCTTTAGACGCATCCTTATATTGAAACCCGCTGTCTGTTATCACCTTCTGCAGATTTTTTTCAATATGCCGTGCATTGGAAAACATCACGCCTAAGGTCCACTGCCCTTCGGATGTTTCCGTATCGCCGTGTATTTCCCGCAAGGTTTCTTTCACCGCACTTTCCGGTAGCACGACATGGCTTGCCAGGGCTGCTTCATTGTAATCCCACCACCCGGACAAAATGAAGTTTTTCGTTACTGTTTTGGGATTCCGTGTGCCACTCCCGATCTGTATCGTCATTTGAAAACGTGTGCCGACCTTCGGTGTCACTCCTAACAGCTTTAACACTCTGGTATCTGTCATTGCCTCATCCGTTCCCTCTTGGGGAAGATGTCCATGTTCCGGTTTGCAGAAATAATGCTTCACCGCCTGCACATCCATATAACTGACTTCTACCTGTGCCTTACGAAATGCCTCTCCCGTCCCCGCTCCCAGAACCCAGCGTGCATCCGCCATACGGATCAGAGGATCCTTTTTTAACTTTTCCAGCTGCTCTCTGGTCAGATCTTTAAAGCTGCCATGATCGTCTCCCCCAACCATAAGAAAGTTGGACTGCTGAAACGAATCATTGATTGAAATTGCAATCGTAAATAGTGCTGTAAACAGCAGTGTAGTCAAAAGAATTGCAAGTACGGCAATCAGATTTCTTTTTTTTGACGCTTTCAGACTACGCACTGCAACCCTGCGCACACAAGCCCGGTTCGCTACCTGTATCATGCCTGCTCACCTGCCTTCCCTGTCACAATCCTTCCATCCTCAATCCGGATGATTCGATCGGCAAGCTGTGCAATCTCCTCATTATGCGTAATCATTACAATCGTCTGTGCAAATCTGCTGCTAGTTGTTTTGAGCAGTCCCATGACGTCCTGCGACGTACGGCTGTCCAGATTTCCGGTCGGCTCATCTGCCAGAATGATGGCAGGTTTTGCCGCCAGCGCCCGTGCGATCGCCACACGCTGCTGCTGTCCTCCCGACAGCTGATTTGGCAGCACCTGTAATTTTTCACTAAGTCCCAGGGCTTCTACGATCTGTGAAACAAATGCCTCATCCACACGCTTTCCGTCAAGCTGCAGTGGCAGCACTATATTTTCATAGACTGAAAGCACCGGCACCAGATTAAAGGACTGAAAGACAAAGCCAATCTTTCTTCTCCGAAAAATGGTCAATTCTTCATCTTTTAATGCAAATAGGTCCTTTCCATCCACATAGACCTTGCCGGAGGTGGCGCGGTCCAAACCACCAAGCATATGTAAAAGCGTTGACTTTCCGGAACCGGAGGTTCCGACTATTGCAACAAACTCTCCATTTTCAACGGTAAGATCAACCCCTGCCAATGCATGTACCGCTGTCTCACCTGTGCCATACTGTTTTTTTAAATTTTCTGTTTTCAAGATCTCCATATTATATTCCATTCCTTTCTGAGCCGGTATTTCCATCCGTTCTCCCCGATTATCTCATAATATTCTTTCAGGAATCTGTCTCAGAAAGAAAAGATTCTTACAGTTTTGACACATTTTCTTTCGGAAAATACAATCCAAAGGTCGAACCGCTACCTGCTCTGGAAGAAAGCCGGATGTAGCCGCCCTGCTGCTGCATAATCTCCCTTGCCAGATATAGACCGATCCCTACGCCGGATTCATTTGTAACCGCTTCGCCCCGGTAAAATCGTTTAAATACTTTGGCATGTTCCTGTTCACTGATCCCCATCCCGGTATCCGATACCTCCACACAGGCAAACAGCTCATAAGAACGAATGCAGACCGTGATCGTTCCGTCATCTGTATATTTAATGGCGTTGTCCAGGATATTTCCCAGTGCTTCCATAGACCATCTGGCATCAAAGCAGGCACAGACTGTTCCCGCCGGCTCTCTGTCAGCCTCTGCTTCTCCCACGGTCTTCATCACAAGACCTTTACTCTCTGCCCTGTTTCGATAGCCTTCCAAAGCCGCCTTTACCATCTCATTCAGTGCCTGTACCTTTGGATGCAATACAAAAACGCCTGTTTCAAGCCGTGAAAGCTTGACAAGCGCATCAATTAAAAACTGCAGTTTTTCACTCTGCTGCCGCAGCATAGACAGCGTTTCCTGTGTCTCCGGGTCCGGTATCTCCTCTTCCAGAAGCTCCGTGTACAATATAATATTGGAAATCGGTGTCCGCGTCTGATGTGAAATATCTGCGATCAATGTTTTTATTTTCTCACGTTCGGCATCAATGTTTCGCACAGAAAGCGTAGAGGCTGCCAGGTACTGTGCCAGACGATTTTCCAATGCGGAACGTCTCGACTCATCAAAGTTCTTTTCCGAAAAAGTGCCGTTCACCGCCGCTTCGACCATATCCGAAAGTCCATCCATCACTCTCTGCTGCTGCCATCTGCACCAGAGAATCGTCGCCGCCACTGCTGCCAGCGCAAGCACTGTCACTACGCATATCGCTATCATATCTGTTCCCATACATATCCGATCCCATACACCGTACGGATCTGCTCCTTTGCCTGTAATTTATCCCGCAGTCTTTTGATGGCAACGGAAAGCGCATTTTCATCCACATACACTGCCCCGTCCGACCAGATCCGATCCATTAACGTCTCCCGGGGCACAATCCTCCCGGCATTCTCTACCAATACTGCCAGAAGTTTCTGCTCGGTTTTACTCAGTTCTATCTGCTGTCCATTGACCATAAAAAGCATCTCTGTAAAATCAAACTGCCAGATTCCCCCTTTCCAGGTCTTTTCCACCGGTGCAGCATTCTGTTTCTGCCGCAAATGGCTCCTAAGCCGGGTATTCACTCTCGCACGAAGGACTGCCAGACTGAACGGTTTTGTAATATAATCATCCGCCCCCAGTTCCAGTCCATTGACAATATCCATCTCCAGATCATTCGCTGTAAGCAGAATCACCGGAAGCTGTGAGCTGCTGCGTATCTCCTGCAGCAGTTCCATGCCGCTTCCATCCGGCAGGTTCACATCCAACAACAATAAATCAACCTTTTTTTCCCGCAAATACTGTTTTGTTGTTCGGATTGTATTGCAATAGTCTACCTGCCGGTCACTTTCCATCAATGCCCGCTGTAATCC
>CAUCOL010000177.1 GCA_958444395.1 uncultured Lachnospiraceae bacterium | reverse complement strand
ACTGGGAGCAACAGTAAATATTGAATATGGTATGATCAACTCCTATGCCGACGAGCTGGTGGGCAATCACATTTACCTGGATATGGTATCTGTCGGTGCTACGATCAATATTATGCTGGCATCCTGTATGGCACAGGGCCGCACGATCATCGAAAATGCTGCCAAAGAACCGCATATCGTCGATGTTGCCAACTTCCTGAACAGCATGGGTGCGAATATTAAAGGTGCCGGAACCGACAAGATTCGTATCATCGGTGTAGAACGCCTGCACGCCAGTGAATATCCGATCATTCCGGATCAGATTGAAGCCGGTACCTTTATGGTGGCTGCTGCCGCTACGAAGGGAGACGTACTGATCCGTAATGTCATTCCGAAGCATCTGGAGGCAATTTCCGTTAAATTGATCGAAATTGGAGCCACTGTTGAAGAATTTGACGATGCCGTACGTGTATCTGCAACAGAGCGTCTGGGACATACACAGGTAAAGACACTTCCTTACCCTGGTTTTCCGACCGATATGCAGCCACAGATTGCCACACTTTTGGCGTTATCCAATGGCACAAGTACGGTAACGGAAAGCATCTTCGAGAACCGTTTTCGTTATGTCGATGAATTATCCCGTATGGGTGCAAATATTAAAGTCGAGGGTGGCAATGTTGCTATCATCGAGGGTGTTCCAGGCTTTACCGGAGCAGCGATCAGCGCACCGGATCTGCGTGCCGGCGCTGCATTAGTGGTAGCCGGTCTGGTAGCAGACGGGTATACGACGATCGATTCGATCCATTATATCGAACGTGGTTATGAACATTTTGAGCGTAAAATGGCTGCTCTTGGCGCATGCATCGAACGTATTCCGGTCGATGATGAAAAAGCAGTCCAGAAATTTAAACTAAAAGTCGGATAAATAACACATCATAAACAAAAAGCAGCTTTGTCTGAAAACCATTGATTCCTGCTACGTAACAGGAACAGGATGGTTTCATGACAAAACTGCTTCTTTTTATTTCATGGTTTTATTTTAACGGCAGGTCTTATAAGATCATACAATCCGCTCGATCGACAGCGTATCCACATCCTGAAGATTAAACACTCTTCCCTCCAGCATGATCTGTGGACTTGCCGGCTCATATGCATTCTTTCCTACGATCCTGGCTCTTCTTCCATCCGACAATATCACGTCACTATCCACATATGTCTCCGCGATGCCATCCGCAAATACATGCAGATATTCCGAATCAAAACCTGTCCCATCTTCTTTCTGTAGCAGGCGCAGCACCTCAAACGGACAGACCGCACCACGATACAGTCTGGCAGAGGTCAACGCATCATAGCAGTCAACGATCGCGATGATTCGGGAGAAATCATCGATCTGATCTTTTTTCAGATGATTCGGATATCCGCTGCCATCACATCGCTCATGATGCATCAGAGCCGCATTCTTGATCCTCTGATCCAGTGGAATGTCTTTCAGGATACTATACCCCCTCTGTGGATGCTCCCGTATCACCTGAATCTCCTGCTTATTCAGGGCACCCGGTTTCTTAATGATCTCTTCCGGTATCTGCATCTTCCCTACATCATGCAAAAGTCCCGCCAGCGTAAGGATATCCACATCCTCCTGACTCATGTGATACCATTGTCCAAAGGTATGGCTCAGAATTGCTACATTCAGGCTATGCAGAAACGTTATGTCATCATACTTACGTACTTCACGGATCATATGAAATGTGTCCATCGGCTGCAGACTCATGGCGATCACGTCCTTTGTCTGATTCAGCAATATATTTGTATTCAGATCTTTTCCCCGCCGTGTGATAAACTCTGACAGAGAATCCTTTAACACTCTGGCTGACTTCAAAACGTTCTGATTAAAATACTTATATTCATCGGTCTTTCTTACTTCATTTCCCATAGCCAACATTCCCTTCCATGCGCCGTTTTTTCAACAAATCTGTTTCTTATCTGTAAACAGGACAAAGCATTTTTATTCCTTTTGCCCTGTCTGCCGCTCTCATCAGATTTCCACCTCTTATCTTCGCAAAATTACGTCATAAAGTCAACGCTTTCCTTGCCAAAAAGCCAAAAAAAGCGTATGATAGAAGATAGGTTATTAGACTTAATTCTATTTAAACCACATTGCAATTATGTGCACCTGTATTTTTATGATACAGGCGATAGAAAGGCAGGATAAGGATATGGGTATGAGACAGGGACGCTTTATTGTATTTGAAGGGATAGATGGCAGTGGCAAGACAACACAGATTGAATATCTGAAAAGGCACATTGAAGAGCATGCGATTCGCTGCGTACAGACCCGCGAGCCGAGTGATGGACCGATCGGTGTATTGTTACGTCAGTTTCTGACCGGTCGTATCAAGGGAGACGAGAGCACGATCGCTGCTTTATTTGCTGCAGACCGTCTGGATCATCTGAATAATCCGGTCAATGGTATCTGCAAGAAATTAAACGACGGTATCAGTGTCATCTCAGACCGTTATCTTTTGTCCAACTACGCCTATCAAAGTGTCCGCGTTCCGCTGGACTGGGTCATGAAGACAAACTCTCTGGCTGCCGAGATCTTAAAACCGGACTGCCACATTTTTATCGACGTGGATCCGGATGTATCGATCAAACGAATGGAGCAGGGACGTTTTCAGGTCGATCTGTTTGAATCCAAAGAACGGCTGCAGGAAGTCCGCAACCGCTATCTCGATCTGATCCATCAGATGGAGCATACAGAGAATATCATCGTGATTGACGGCAACCGCAGCGTGCAGGAGATTGCAGACGAAATCTGGTCAAAGGTATGCCATTATTTTGTATAATATGACCGGGGAGCAAAAGACCTTTTTGAGACTCCGATCATAAGATAAACCGACCAAAAAGGAGGGAACCGTGTGGATTTAAAAGTAAATCAACTGCAGCAGCTGACACAGGTTGAGCAGCGATCCCAGACCGCAGAGGCTGATGGTTCCTTTCGCTTCACCCTGTTAAGCAGCATCGAAGAACAGGAATTAAAGGCAAGCCTTACGCTGATGATGGAGGATATCACCCAGCAGGGCAAGAAGCTCGGACGACACATGGACATCCGCGACATGAAGCTCTACCGCAAGATGATCAAGGAATTCATGAATGAGATCGCATCCCATTCCCATTCCTTCAGTCGGGAGAATTTTCTGGATAAAAAAGGACGTCATCGTGTCTATGGTATGGTCAAGCAGATCGATGCCACGCTCGATGAGCTGGCAGAAGAACTGATGAAGGACGAAAAAGACCATATAACCATACTCAGTAAAATCGGTGAAATACGCGGACTTTTATTAGACCTTTTCACATAAATCATTGCAGGATTGGAGATTTGATTCATATGCCAGACTTTAAAAATATTATTGGACAGACACAGGTAAAAGAACACTTCTTATCTGCTATTCAGATGGGAAAAGTCTCACATGCTTATATATTAAACGGTGAGCACGGTTCCGGACGTGCAATGCTGGCAGCTGCATTTGCCAAAGCATTACTGTGCGAAAATAAAGATACCGCAGATGCATGTGACATCTGCAAATCCTGTCTGCAGGCAGAATCCGGCAATCATCCGGATATCCGCTATATAACACACGAAAAGCTCAGCATCAGCGTTGACGATATACGTGAGCAGCTAAATAATGATATTCAGATCAAGCCCTATAGTAGTGACTATAAGGTATATATTATACCGGATGCCAATAAAATGACGGAACAGGCACAGAATGCCCTGTTAAAGACGATCGAGGAACCACCGGCCTATGCCGTGATCATTCTTCTGACAGATAATCTGAACGCACTGCTGCCAACGATCCAGTCACGCTGTATCACATTAAATACACGGGCTGTCAACAAAGAAGAGATTGCAGAATATCTGATCAAAAATCTCTCTATGGAGCCGGAGCAGGCGCATATCGCAGCCGGCTTCTGCCAGGGAAATATGGGACAGGCGATCCGATTTGCAAACTCTGAAGTATTTCAGGAAATGAAAGAAGATGTGCTTCATTTATTGAAACGGATCGATCAGATGGACCTGTCCGAAATTGTGGATATCATCAAAACATTTTCACAGAAAAAATCCATGATCAATGACTATCTGGATCTGATGCTGTTATGGTATCGGGATGTGCTGATGTTTAAGCTGACAAAGGATGCAAATCTACTCCTTTATCGGGATGAATATGCAGACATTTCGAAGCAGGCAGCGAACAGAAGCTATGAGGATATCGAAAAGATCATTCAGGCGATCGACAAAGCAAAGGTTCGTCTGGATGCAAATGTTAATTTTGAAGTTACCATCGAATTGATGATCCTCACTATAAAAGACTGAAAGGAATAAATAATATGATACTGATTATAGGCGTGAGATTTCGCAAATCCGGCAAGATTTACTACTTTGATCCGATCGGTCTGCCAATCGAAAAGGGAAATCATGTCATTGTCGAAACAGCACGCGGTGTTGAATACGGTACTGTTGTTCTTGGTCCCAAGGAAGTA
>CAUCOL010000176.1 GCA_958444395.1 uncultured Lachnospiraceae bacterium | reverse complement strand
GAGATCTTTGATGCAAATCCGGATATGCCGGTGGATGATAAGAATTTGATGGTTATCAGCCCGGATGAAGGCGGTATGGGACGTGCTGTATATTATGCCAGCCTGCTGGGAGTAAATATGGGCATGTTTTACCGCAGACGTGATTATACCCATGTGGTCGATGGTGAGAATCCGGTTGTGGCTGTTGAGTTTCTTGGGGATGATCTGACCGACAAGAATGTGATCCTGTTAGATGATATGATCGCTTCCGGTCACACAATGTTAGAGGTAGCGTCAGAGTTAAAGAAGCGTGGTGCGGCAAAGGTTATCGTATGTGCTACATTCGGCTTGTTCTCAAATGGACTGAAGGAGATTGATGAAGCCTATGAAAAGGGCTGGTTTGATGAGATTTACACGACGAATCTGGTATATTGTCCGGACGAGCTGGTACAGAGGGCGTATTACCACAATGTAGACCTCAGCCGTTATATCGCATTGATCATTGATACATTGAATCATGACACATCCGTCAACGATATTCTGGATGCAACACAGCGTATTCAGGATCTGGTAGAGGAACGTTTAAAGAAGCAGAATAACTAATGGAGGGAAAGAGTTTTGAGAAAGATAAGAAAAGTGGTATTGGCATTGGCAGTGAGTACCCTGGTGGTGTCTTCCACCGGCTGTAGTCTGCCATTTGCAAAGGTAAAGAAGAACACAGCGAAAACAGAGCAGAAGGCAGCTTCTGAATATGTAACGTTGGGTGAGTATAAGACCGTTGCCTTAAAGACAAAGGATATTGACAAAGAGGTGCAGTCTAAGATCGATCAGACGCTGGATCAGTATGTGACGTATGATAAAGTGAAGACCGGAAAGGTCAAAAAAGGAGACACAGTCAATATTTATTACGTTGGAAAAAAAGATGGTAAGAAATTTGAAGGCGGTTCTCTGACGAAAAAGGACTCGAAGGAAGGATATAATCTGACGATCGGCTCTGGCAGCTTTATTCCCGGCTTTGAGGATGGGCTGATCGGAAAGAAGATCGGTACGACGGTCAAACTTCCGATAACATTCCCGAAAGAATACAAGAACAATGCGGAACTGGCTGGTAAAAAGGTCGAGTTTACCGTGACACTGAATTATAAGCAGGGAAAGAAGAATACACCGAAGCTGGATGAGAAGTTTGTCAAGAAGAACCTGACAAGCTACAAATCAGTAGCAGACTACAAAGATACACTGCGTACAGAGGAGATCAAGACGCTGGCATGGGAAAAGGTCTATGGAGATTCTAAGGTAAATGAATATCCAAAGGATCAGGTCAAGAGCATGTATAACCAGTTAAATACGTCGATCAATTATTATCTGGCACAGAATAATTACAAATTATCAGATTATCTGTCTGCCCAGAACATCACATCGGATGATTTTAAAAAGCAGTTAAATGATACGGCAAAAGAAGACGTAGGCAAGCAGCTTGTCTATACGGCGATTGCAGAAAAAGAAAAGATGTCTGTTTCAGATAAAGACTATCAGAGTGCCTTAAAGGAGTATTTAAGCACATATAACTGTGAGGATGAAAAAGCGTTAAACAAGATTTTTAAGAATTATTACGGAACCACGGCAAAGGAAATCATTACACAGGATCTGATGCTGAAAGACATTAAAGAGTATCTGGCAGGTAATGTGAAAGAATCATAATGGAGGAAACAAATGAGCAGACCGATAGTTGCAATAGTGGGACGTCCAAATGTTGGAAAGTCTACTCTGTTTAATATGATGGTAGGAGAACGTATTTCTATCGTCAAAGATACACCGGGTGTTACGAGAGACAGAATCTACGCCGACGTAAACTGGCTGAATCATAATTTTACACTGATGGATACCGGTGGTATTGAGCCGGCGACCAATGATCTGATGCTGCGTCATATGCGTGAGCAGGCAGAGATGGCGATCGAGATGGCAGATGTAGTGCTATTTCTGGTAGACGGTAAAGTAGGACTGGTCGATGCGGATTATCAGGTAGCAGATATGCTGCGCCGTTCGCATAAAAAGATCGTCCTTGTCGTAAACAAGATCGATAACTTTGATAAGCAGATGCCGGATGTCTATGAGTTTTATAATCTTGGTATCGGGGAACCACATCCGATCTCTTCCATTGGAAAACTGGGTGTCGGAGATATGCTGGATGAGATCGTGCATTTATTCCCGACCGATCTGGAGGAGGAAGAGGACGAGCGGCCGCGTGTGGCGATTGTAGGAAAGCCGAACGTAGGAAAGTCTTCTATCATCAACAAACTGCTGGGAGAAAACCGTGTCATCGTATCGGATATTGCCGGTACGACGCGTGATGCTGTTGATACGGCGATCACCTGGGAGGATAAGGAGTATGTTTTTATTGATACAGCAGGACTGCGTCGTAAGAATAAGATTAAGGAAGAACTGGAGCGGTATAGTATTCTTCGTACCGTGTCAGCCGTGGAACGGGCCGATGTCGTGATGCTGGTGATCGATGCGGTAGAGGGCATTACGGAGCAGGATGCCAAGATCGCAGGAATTGCGCATGACCGTGGTCGTGGCATGATCATTGTCGTGAATAAATGGGATGCAGTCGAGAAAGACAATCATTCCGTTAAGAAATATACAGAGAAGATACGGCAGACATTATCATTCCTGCCGTATGCAGAGATTCTGTTTGTGTCTGCCAAGACAGGTCAGCGTCTGCCGAAGCTGTTTGATACGTTGGAGACGGTGATCCAGAATCATTCTCTGCGTATCGCGACCGGTGTACTGAACGATATTCTGGCAGAGGCTGTAGCAATGCAGCAGCCGCCGTCTGACAAGGGACGCCGCCTGAAGATCTTTTATATGACGCAGGTTAGTGTGAAACCGCCGACTTTCGTGATCTTTGTAAACGACAAGCAGCTGATGCATTTTTCCTATACCAGATATCTGGAAAATAAGATCCGTGAAGCCTTTGGTTTCTCCGGAACACCGCTTCGATTTATTATACGTGAGAGAAAACAGAAATAAGGGGAGATAGAAATGACAGTTGATTTTATAGTACCATTGATCGTGTGTCTGGTGATCGGTTATTTCTGCGGATGTATATCTAGTGGATATCTGGTAGGACGTGCCTACCACATGGACATACGCACGAAGGGCAGCGGAAATGCCGGTACTACTAATGTACTGCGCAATCTTGGAAAGCTGCCGGCGTTGATCACATTCGTAGGAGATCTGGCAAAGGCGTTTGTACCGATCCTGGTCATCCGTCTGGCGTTCTCGCCGCAGGACTGGTATCTGTGGTGTCTGTACTGTGGTCTGGGAGTCGTGCTGGGGCACAATTATCCGTTTTATCTGGGATTTAAAGGGGGCAAGGGCATCGCTGTCACAGCGGCAGTTGTGATGTCTGCTGCCCACCCGATCATGATCCCGATCGGTCTGGCGATTTTTGTGGCAGCGGTAGCGCTGACGCGTTACGTATCAGTGGGCTCTCTGTTTGTAGCGTGGTACATACCGGCAAATACCCTGATCTTTCATTATGGTGATCCTCATTTTATCCATATGATGGTGATCAGTCTGTTATTTACGGCATTTGCGTATTTCCAGCACAGACAGAATATTGTACGGCTGATACATGGCAACGAAAATAAGCTGTGGTAGGGAAGTATTTTATCACAGACGCAGAGAAGTAAGAGACGGCTGTTTGCTTCTGAGCGAAGGCAGACAGCGTTGAAGGCATCCCGTTACGATGAATCGCTCAGAAATGAGGAAATATATGAGTAAAGTTAGTTTTTTAGGAGCAGGCAGCTGGGGAACAGCGCTGGCGATCATGCTTGCCAAAAATGGACATGAAGTCATGTTATGGTCTGCTGTTGAGGCAGAAGTAGACATGCTGGCACAGAATCGTGAACATAAAAACCGTCTGCCGGGGGTTAAGCTGCCGGAGTCGATCCGCCTGACAAAAGATCTGAAGGAGGCATGCGCGGACTTTGATCTGATCGTTTTCTCCGTGGCTTCGCCATATGTCCGCCAGACGGCAAAACAGGCAAAAGAATATATTGCAGATGGCCAGAAGATCGTAAATGTAGCCAAAGGGATAGAGGATGATACTTTGACGACATTGCGTGAGATCATCTGTGAAGAGATTCCGCAGGCAGAGGTGGCAGTTTTATCCGGACCTAGCCATGCGGAAGAGGTCGCTGTTGGAGTACCGACTACTGTAGTAGTAGGCGCAGAGCAGAAAGAGACAGCGGATTACATTCAGGAAATCTTTATGAATGATCGATTTCGTGTATATACCAGTCCGGATATTATCGGCATTGAACTGGGTGGTTCGATCAAAAATGTGATCGCACTGGCAGCCGGTGTGATCGATGGAATGGGCTTTGGTGATAACACAAAAGCAGCTCTGATGACGCGTGGTATTACAGAGATCAGCCGTCTGGGAGTCAAGATGGGCGGTAAGATGGAGACCTTCATGGGATTGTCCGGGATCGGAGATCTGATCGTAACCTGTACCAGTGAGCACAGCCGGAACCACAAAGCCGGTTATCTGATCGGTAAGGGC
>CAUCOL010000175.1 GCA_958444395.1 uncultured Lachnospiraceae bacterium | reverse complement strand
GTGTGAAGGTGCTGATGGAGAATGGTGTGGTACGTGTGGATATGATGGTTAATGTGAACTATGGATATAGCATACCGGATGTATCAGAGCAGGTACAGGATCGTGTCAGCCAGCAGATTGAGAATATGACAGGTCTGACGGTTTCCGAGGTAAACGTACGTGTTGCCGGAGTAAATATTGAAGGATAGCAGATCCGGGCAAAAGAAAAGTATATGTGCGGTAATAAAGCACAGGAACGAGGATAAAAATGACAAAAAGAAAGATCAGAGAGCATATATTCGCCATGTTATTTCAGGCAGATTTTCATAAAGAAGAGGAACTGAACGAACAGGCAGCCCTTTATATGGAGGGAGTGGAGAATGCTTCCCGAAAGGCAAGAACAGAGATCGAGGAAAAGTTTCAGGCGATCGTGGCATGCATCCCACAGTTAGATGCGTGCATTGAGGCAAAAGCAAAGGGATGGGACTTAAACCGTATGGCGAAAGCAGACGTTACCATCCTGCGCCTGGCGATCTATGAGATCATCTATGATAAGGAAGTTCCCAATCCGGTGGCAATCAATGAAGCAGTGGAACTGTCCAAGCAGTATGGAACAGATAAGTCAGCTTCCTTTATCAATGGAATACTGGCAGCGGTAGCCAAAGAGCATCCGGAGGAAAAGACGGTTGATGGAAACGATTAATTCGGTATCGCAGGTAAATCTTTATATAAAGAATCTGTTTGTTCGTGATTATGCATTGCATCAGATTGCTGTAAAAGGGGAAGTATCCAACTGTAAATATCACTCATCCGGACATATTTATTTTACACTGAAGGATAGTAGTTCCTCCCTTGCCTGTGTTATGTTTGCTTCCAGCCGTCCGGGACTTTCTTTTCGGCTGGAGGAGGGACAGAGCGTTATTGTGCAGGGAAATATCAGTGTATATGAAAGGGATGGAAGATACCAGTTGTATGCCAGACAGATAACGATGGATGGCATGGGCAGATTATACGAAGAATATGAAAAGATGAAAAAGCGCCTCTTAGCGGAGGGGCTTTTTGATGAACATAGAAAAAAGAAAATCCCCCCGTATGCTTCAAAGATCGGTGTCGTTACGGCACAGACAGGTGCAGTGATCCAGGATATATGCAATGTCGCACACCGGAGAAATCCTTATGTGCAGATTCTGCTTTACCCTGCCAAAGTGCAGGGAGCGGGAGCAGCGCAGACGATCATCCGTGGGATCCTTTATTTTGAGCAGACAGACGTGGATACGATCATTATCGGACGTGGTGGCGGATCGATCGAGGATCTGTGGGCATTTAATGATGAAATGCTGGCAAGGGTTATCGCAGACTGTCCCAAGCCGGTCATTTCAGCGGTCGGTCATGAAACAGATACAACGATCGCAGATTTTGCGGCAGATCTTCGGGCACCGACACCTTCGGCGGCGGCAGAGCTGGCAGTGTATTCGTATCAGGACATGAAGGCGGCACTGGAGGATGCAGCATTTACACTGAATGACCGGATGAAACAGATCCTGAAGCTGTATCAGATCCGGCTGCAACAGTATCATACGGTGCTGCAGCATGTGAGTCCACAGGATCAGCTGTCACAGCGCCGTCTTTATCTGGCAGATTGTCAGGAAAAACTGAATCTTATGCTGGAGCGAAAGATAATGGCAGCAAGACATCAGCTGGAGCTGTATATAGAAGAGTTAAAAGGACTCTCACCATTGTATAAGCTGCAGGGAGGATATTCCTATGCGGTTGACGAAGAAGGGAATAATATACGATCCGTAACACAGTTAAAAGAGGGACAGAAACTGCAGCTGACCTTTGCAGATGGATCGGCACTGGTACAGGTACAGCAGGTAAATAATAACAAGGAGAGTGGATAGACGTTGCCAAAGAAGATAACATTGGAGGAATCTTTCGTGCAGCTGGATGGAATTATCCAGGAACTGCAGGGAGGAGAGCTGACGTTGGAGGAATCTTTCAAGAAATATGAAGAGGGAATGAAGATGATCCGGCATTGCAGTGATGCGATCGACAAGGTAGAAAAGAAGCTGATCGTTTTGGAAGAGGCAGGAAAGGACAAGTACGAAGAGTAAGCCTTTGATGCAGGGGCTTCGTGTGAAAAAAGGTCTGATTAAGGAAGGAGAGCTTGATAAATGGAACAGGATGTATTAAAGCAGCAGATGAAGGAAAGACAGGAGCGGATTGAAGAGATATTAACGGAATATCTTCCGACAGAGCCATCCTTTCAGAAAACGATCTTTGACGCGATGGAATATAGTCTGATGGGAGGGGGAAAACGTCTGCGCCCGATGATGCTGTTGGAAGCATATAAGCTGTTTGGGGGCGAAGATGAGAAAATAGCAGCACCGTTTATGGCGGCAATGGAAATGATCCACACCTATTCCCTGGTGCATGATGATCTTCCGGCGATGGATAATGATGCATACCGCCGTGGGCGGAAGACAACACATATCGTATATGGAGAAGACATGGGGATCTTAGCCGGAGATGCATTACTCAATTATGCCTATGAGACGGCTGCGGCTTCATTTACACAGGGAACACATCTGGCAGAATCCGCCAGAGCAATGCAGATACTGACCAGAAAAGCCGGTATCTATGGAATGGTCGGCGGACAGGTTGTAGATGTGGAACGCACCGGACAGCCATTAACACCGGAAGTGATTGAATTTATATACCGTCTGAAGACGGGTGCCCTGCTGGAGGCATCCCTTATGGTCGGGGCAGCCCTGGCGGGGGCAGACGATGCGCAGATCGGACGGATGGAGCAGGTCGGCTATAATGTCGGAATGGCATTTCAGATACAGGATGATATACTGGATCTGACCAGTACGACGGAGGAGTTAGGCAAACCGGTACACAGTGATGAGAAAAATGAGAAAAATACATACGTATCGATCTTTGGAATGGAAAAGGCACAGAAGGCAGTAGAGGAATATTCATCCAAAGCAGTGGAACTGTTGGAAGAGATTCCACAGGAGAATCCATTCCTGAATGCACTGGTGCGTTATCTGGTTCATAGAAAGTACTAACGGAAAGGCATGGTATATTAAAGTGGGTGAGTTACTTCAACAAATCAAGAAACCGAATGATATCAAAAAGATACATCCGTCAGAATACAAAGCACTGGCAAGGGAGATCCGTCATTTTCTGTTAAAAAAGGTCAGCCATACGGGAGGACATCTGGCGTCCAATCTGGGAGCGGTTGAGCTGACGATGGCATTGCATCTTTGCTGTAATCTTCCGTACGATCAGATCGTATGGGATGTTGGGCATCAGTGTTATACGCATAAGATACTGACAGGGCGTCAGGATGCATTTGACCATCTGCGTCAGTTTGGGGGAATGAGCGGTTTTCCGAAGCAGTCTGAGAGCGACTGTGATGCATTTGATACAGGACACAGCTCTACTTCGATCAGTGTGGCGCTGGGACTTGCCAAAGCGAGAGATATTCAGGGGCAGGATCACAAGATATTCGCTGTCTTAGGTGATGGCGCATTATCCGGCGGCATGGCGTATGAAGCGTTAAACAATGCGGCAAGATTAAAGTCCAATCTGGTCATTGTGATCAATGATAACCAGATGTCTATATCGAAAAATGTCGGCGGCATGTCCAGTTATCTTGGAAAGATACGTACCAGCGGCAATTATACAGAACTAAAAGAAAACATCGAGCATGTGCTGGATAAGGTACCGGGGGTGGGAACACGTCTGGCAGGCAGGATCCGCGGAGTCAAAGATATCGTAAAGCGTATCTTTATTCCGGGGATGTTATTTGAGGACATGGGGATCACCTATATCGGACCGATCGACGGACACGATGTCGGACAGATGGTTACTGCCTTTCAGAGTGCATCGAAGATGAAGGAAGCTGTGATCGTACATGTCTGTACGAAGAAGGGAAAGGGGTATCGTCCGGCAGAGGAGGATCCATCCCGTTTTCATGGAGTATCGCCTTTTAATGTAAAGGATGGTTCGGAACGGATCATCGGTGAGAAAAAAGAAACATATACCGACATCTTCAGTAAGACACTGCTAAAGCTGGCAGAGAACAACGAAACGATTACTGCTGTTTCAGCGGCTATGCCGGGTGGAACCGGATTGTCTGCGATGGCACAGCGTTTTCCGGATCGTTTTTTTGATGTCGGGATCGCTGAGGAGCATGCCGTTACATTTGCGGCAGGAATGGCATCCGGCGGCTTGCATCCGGTCGTAGCGATCTATTCGACGTTCTTTCAGCGTGCCTATGACCAGATGATTCATGACGTCTGTATCAATGCCCTTCCGATTGTTTTCGCGGTAGACCGTGCGGGACTGGTTGGCAGTGACGGAGAGACACATCAGGGTATCTTTGACATTGCTTATCTTAGAAGCATGCCGAATATGACGGTGATGGCACCGAAGAACGGACGGGAACTGGAACAGATGTTGCTGTTTGCATTTGAACAGAAGCAGCCTGTGGCACTGCGTTATCCCCGTGGTGCGGCCTGGGATGGTCTGGAGGATGTATGCGATCCGATCGTCATGGGCAAAGCAGAGTG
>CAUCOL010000174.1 GCA_958444395.1 uncultured Lachnospiraceae bacterium | reverse complement strand
CTGTGGCTGCTGTCCGATCCGTATCTGCGCATGATGTCTTGCATCCCCCTCATTTCCGGCAGCGATCACGATACTTGATTTCCATACCTGCGCCAGTTCGGCAATGTAGCGTTCAAACAAAGACTGCCCATCATGTGCACCGTAATTATTTCCAAAACTTAAGTTGACCGCTACCGGTCTGCCGATCGCAACCGCCCTGGTAACCACATAATCCAGCGCCGTCATCACTTCTGTTGTCCGTGGAAAATCTCCACTGCCACTTCCCAGCCGGACGACTAACAGGTCGCTGTCTACTGCTACGCCACGATAGCGTCTGCCCGCCGAACCGGCACCATTTCCGGCAGCGATTCCTGCCACCGCTGTTCCATGCCCGCGGGAGGTATCTGTCGGCGGAAGTACGGCATCCGTCTCTTCTTTTGCATCCATAGCCGCATTCAGATCACTTTCGGTATATTCCCTGCCACTCTCCTGATCTAGATAATACAGGATCCTGCTGCTGCCATCCTCCCTGCGAAACGCCGAGTGACGATAGTCGATCCCCGAATCGATCACAGCGACCAGCACGCCCTGACCGGTCAGATGATAGGTGGATTGTCCGGATGCCTGCACCCGGTTGATGCAGGAAACGCTCCTGCCGGTTTCAACCGAGAAATAAAGCTGTTTTGGCTTCTCCACAAACTGCACCTGCAGCAGGGAGCTTAACCGTTCGATCTCTTCCCTGGTCAGCGACAGGATTGCAAACTGATTATATAATACCTGACTGGGTCTGTCCGGGAACTGTACACGGATCGTCTCAAAATCTACCGTATAGCGGATGATCACCTGCCAGGTCCGTGTCTCTTCATCATAGCCGGTGCCAAGCTCCCGGCTCTTCCTGCGCTGCCCACCGTTCACATCCATAGACAGATTCAGCATGGCATCTATCTTCTGATTATCCTCCATCGCTCTACCTTCTTTTTACAGACTTTCTGCAAATATATGCATGGAGGTTTCCGTTTATTATTGTTTTCCTGTGCTTCCAAAACCACCACGATCCGGTCCATCCAGCTTTTCGACCAGTTCAAACTGTATCCGTGGCTGATTCTTCACAATACGGAACTGACAGATCCGGTCATTTACATGAATCTGTGTATCGCGCATGGCGATCACCGGCATTCGCCACATATCATTGTCACCACAATAGGAGCCATCGACAATACCGCAATGGTTTGCCTGGATCACGCCAAAATTCTTGTAGGTACTGCTGCGTGGTACGATATGTGCTTCATAGCCCTTTGGAAGCTCCATCGCCACACCCAGAGGGATCAGGCAGAAATCTCCCTGCTTTAAAGTCACCTCTTCACTGGCACGCAGATCGATCCAGTCAGATTTACCGTCAATATACTCCAACCGTTCAATTGCATCTGTAAAATATTTAATCTTAATCGTTTCCATAGTATTCTCCATTCTGCTATTCCTTTCTCTTCCTGCAATTTCTGATCCACAGGCACACTGTTTGATTTTCTTTGCCGTATCAGTGTATCACATTCCCGCACCGATGCATAGAATATTTGCAAGAACTCTTTTTGGAAAACGGTCCTGTTATAACCGGCAGTCCGGCTGCCAGCCTGTGCCGATCCTGTCGGCAGGCGGTAATGTCCTGTCCGGACAGACCGTTTTTTTCATGAAAGGATGCTCATGGCAAACTCTCTTAATGCACAGCAGGATACACCGGATACCGGTCTGCTGCAGGTCAATGTAAATTCCATCCTCGGTTCCCGCGGCATCGCCGATGCAATGATCCAGATCCTGGATACCGGACAGCCGGACCGGATATTGGAAGAAGTGCGAACCGATGTCAATGGACAGACAGAGGAGATCACACTGCCTGCTCCCCCTCTGGAATACAGTCTGGAACCGGCAGCCCAGCAGCCCTATTCCCTTTTTACGATCCGAATCATTGCTCCCGGCTATGAAACGATCGAAGTCTCCGGTGCACAGATTCTGTCCGGTCAGACGGCATTGCAGAATATATCACTGCTTCCCATGAAGGATGCACTGGGAACCAGTGAAGAACTGTTCGTCATTCCGCCACACACATTATATGGAGATTATCCTCCGAAAATAGCAGAAAACGAGATCAAAACAACGGAAGAAACCGGAGAGATCGTTCTTAGCCGTGTAGTAATCCCCGCTGGTGTTCGATAAGATAACGAAGTGTTCCTCTGTCCCATTTTTCGTACATATGCTCTGTTTCTATACACTGTCCTGTCTGCCGGTATCTTGTCGGTACCGCAATCTTCCGTTCGTACAATCTGTCCCGGATCACGGACAGGCTGTCTCCGGCAGCATCCCAGGCAAGGATCTCCTTGACGATACCGATCGTCTCCGGATCTTCACAAAGACATCGTATTCCATTGATCCGGCAGATCTTCCAGCCATAAGGAGCCTTACTTCCCAGATAGGCACCCTGTTTCTTTTGCTGCTGCTTGGTCAGTCTTACCTTTCTTCCGATATCTTTGGCATACCATTCATTGACCAGATTTTTCATGCAGATCTGCAGGCTGCCCGGCTGCCCATCCGCACTGTCATATGCATCGGCAATGCACACCAGACGAATCCCCCATGCCGGAAAGATCTTCTCCATATATTCTCCGGTACGAATATAGTCTCTGCCAAGCCGTGAGCTGTCCTTACAGACGATACAGGCAACACTTCCCTTCCGGCAGTCTGCCAGTAGCTGCTGAAATGCCGGACGCAGAAAGGTTGTTCCGGAATATCCCTGATCGATATAATACCGGGTGGTTACCGGCGGCTGCGTACTTAACCACTGCTTCGCAAGCCGGATCTGATTCTCGATGCTTTCATCTTTCCTGTTCTGATGACACACGGATAATCTTGCATAAATAGCGGTTATCTTCTTCACCAAAGTCCCCCCCTCCGAAATGCCGTCCATAACTTTACCGTCTTTTCCTTTTCACAGACAGACAGCCGGTCAAACAGCAGTGTTATTTTCAATCGATCCGTTTGCAGGGGAATGGGAATCTTCTGTCCCATGTTTAGACCCATTCCCTCCCATGATGCTATTTTGTTCTGCCCTTTTCTCCGGCGCAGTTTTTTCTGCTCCCAGTATTGCTGCCGTTCAAAAAACCATGCCGGCAGGATTGCCGGAATACAGTCTTTGATACAGATCCATTCTTCCCGTGGCAGATAGGCACGCTGCTCCAGTTTATAGCTGAGCTTCCGGCTCTTTCCCTGCTCCATCACGCCGGTATACATCCGGTTATGCAGGATCCGGCGGACAGCCAGCGCCGACCAGGCAGGTTCACGACTGCTGTCAAAGCCGCATCGGAACGCACTACCCGACTGCTTTTTATAATTTCTTGGAGATGCGATCCCTGCCGCATTCAGACGATCTGCGATCTGCTCTGGTGCATATCCGTTTAACCGTAATGCATAAACAGCCCGCACTACCTCTGCCGCCGGACCATCGACTGTCAGACAGTGTCTGTTCCCAGGATCCTTTCTATACCCATACACCGCAAACGCTCCAATATATTCTCCCGCCTGTCGTTTTGTCTGCTGCTGCCAGCGCACCTTTTGTGATATATCCCGGCAATACGCATCATTCATCAGATTTAAAACCGGCAGAAGCAGTGACTGATCGGTAAACCCTGCCTGCATGCTGTCATAACCGTCCGATACAGCAATCACCCGTACCCCAAGCCGTGGAAAGATTTCCTGCAGGTACCGTCCGGTCTGAATATATTCCCTGCCAAATCTGGACAGATCCTTTACCAGAATACAGTCGATCGTACGCTGCAGCACAGCGGAAAGCATCTCCTGAAAGGCAGGACGTTCAAAACTGCTTCCTGACCAGCCATCATCCACCCATTCTCCGCACCATATCAGATCCTGCCGTTTCTCGATATATTGCTGCAATAACATTCTCTGACTGCCTATGCTGTTGCTCTCGTCCATGCCATCTTCTCTCGATAAACGCAGATACACACCACACCGATACCTCATTGTTCTTTCCCTGCCGCCTCAGCCAGCTGCCTATATACCGGATTCATGGTAAGCTCCCGGTAAAGTGCCACCGCCTCCATCAGATTGGGACCCTCGTTTGCATAGCACACCTGTACCTCCCATCCCTCGATCACGCCCAACGCTTCCCATTCTTCTTCCATGACAATCCCCTTTCCGCAGCGTCACCACTCACTGTCACCCTTTTTGTTGCCCTACAAGAATTGCTTCGCAATTCTCGCTGACTCCACTCGATGTTGTGAGCAATTTCCTATTCCATAAAGCAAAATACCACATAGCTGGTATATAACTATGTGGTATTCTTAAGATTCAGTACTAAATATGCTTCTTCGTGTATTTTATGTCAGGAGCGGTTCTGCCGACAGAAAGGCTTCTACCTCATTCCATGCCTGTTCGGATTCCGGAATTCTCTTTAATGCCATCTGAAATACATGGAACATACCATCGTAAACGGTCTCCTGTACGCTGCAGCCTGCGTGCCGTGCCTTTCTGACGGCATCCTGTGTATCACTGAGCAGCATTTCGATGCTTCCCACCTGAAACAGCATGGGCGGCAGGCCGGTAAAGTCCCCAAAGAGG
>CAUCOL010000173.1 GCA_958444395.1 uncultured Lachnospiraceae bacterium | reverse complement strand
CACTCCGCCATCACGGCATGCGCTTCTTATGCCTGTGGCGATGACTTACGTATGTTGCGCGAACTCTTAACCGGAATGTTCGCACATAACGCACTGACAGGACCGGAATGCTCATCCAGTTCCATCTGCGTTACTTTTATGTCCAGACCTTCCTGGTCGATCTCAACATATTTTGAAATAACCTGAATGATCTCGTTCTTCATCTGATCCATGATCTCCGGGGAACATACCGCGCGATCTGATGTAATAGCTACCTTGAGTCTGTTTTTTGCATTCTCACTGCTGCTCGTACTGCTCTTAAAAAAATTTGACAAGAAACTCATACCGACCTCCATCTACATTATCCTATACAATAATGAATTTATCTTATTTTTTGAAAATAGATGCTATTTTCTGTAAAAATCCTTTGTTGGTATCAAAATTCAGGAAATCCACCTGCTCGCCAACGACACGTTTACAGATATTCATATATGCCTGTCCTGCCAGACAGTCAGAACCTACGAGAGGTTCACCATTATTGGCAGAGATAACGATATGTTCATCATCCGGTACGATACCGATCAGATCGACCGCCAGAATCTCTACTACATCATCACTGGACATCATATCGCCGTTTTTCACCATATCTACACGCAGACGGTTTACGATCAGGTGTGTCTGTTTGATTTCATTTGCCTCCAGCAGTCCGATGATACGGTCTGCATCTCGTACGGCAGATACCTCCGGTGTCGTTACAACCAATGCACGATCCGCACCTGCGATTGCATTTTTAAATCCCTGCTCGATACCAGCCGGGCAGTCCATCAATACATAGTCAAATTCTTCTTTCAGCTCGTCTGCCAGCTTATGCATCTGCTCCGGTGTGACAGCTGTCTTGTCTTTTGTCTGTGCTGACGGAAGAAGATAAAGATTTGGGTATCTCTTATCACGGATCAATGCCTGTTTGATACGGCAGTTATTCTCCACAACATCTACCAGATTGTAAACGATGCGGTTCTCCAGTCCCATAATAACATCCAGATTACGAAGTCCTATATCTGTGTCGATCAATACCACTTTCTTTCCCATCATTGCCAGTCCGGTTCCTACGTTTGCAGTAGTCGTAGTCTTACCTACACCACCCTTACCGGATGTGATTACGATAACTTCTCCCATGTTCTGATTCCTCCTAAACATTCATGTAATATATTATTTATACTTTAAAAAGCCTGCTCATTATATCCTGCTGCGCAAGATCCCTTTACGCAGCCTGCCTGCTTCTTAATCCTTAACTGAGACGGATGTCGGACATCACGTCTTTGTCCAGCGGCTCTATGTATATATTGCCGTCCTCCCAAAATGCGATCTTTGTTTCTTTCGGCTGTTTTTTTATCTTTGGTTCATCCGGTGACCGGGCGATCGTATCCGCGATCCGTATCTGAACCGGATGCATGTCCAGCGCAATGACAAATGCATCTACATTTCCACCGGAACCGGCATATACATTTCCTTTGAGAGTCCCCAGGATAATGACATTTCCTTTGGAAATCACCTTTGCACCTGCGTTTACATCCCCCAGCACAATGATACTGGTCTCGACGTCTAACACCTGACCGGAACGAAGATTTCCTTTAAAGAAAAATCCTGACCCGCTGTCGGTCTCCATCAGCTGTTTTGGTGTCGGTTCCTCTGTCGGACTCACCTGTGCCACCGCTTTGGCAAAGACAGCTTCCTTCTCGGGATCATCCTCCAGTATGCAGACGATCTGAAGATGACAGTTCTCCTGGATGATCCCCAGGAGCTCTTCCTGCTGTTCTTCGCTCAGACTGCGTCCTTTAAAGGAAAGTGCTTTTTTGGCATCTCCCCAGAAGTCCGCCGCATCCTTAAATGTATCCGCCACCTCCTGCTTCAGTGCCTCCCATTCTTCTTCCGGATCCAGCACAAGCACCATTCCGGACTTTGTTCCTTTGACCGTTACCTTCTTTTTCATCAATCTACCTATTTCCTTTCCCGGTACAGACACCGATCCACCCCGTTTGTCTCTTCTAATCCGTGACTGCCCATTTATTTCCGGAGGAAGCCTTTCCGCCGGAAACCTTCTTCTTACTAAAGTAATATCTATATACATCACTGGCTGTTTCTGCTGCATTGGCAGAAGCATATCCATTTGGAATGATGCATGTTACGGAAATCTTAGGATTTTCATATGGCGCATAAGAGATAAAGTTTGCGTGGTTTGGATGCAGTGTATTCTGCTGTGCTGTACCGGTCTTGCCGGCTACGGTCTTCTTCACTCCGTTAAACACGCCATGCAGTGAGCTTCTGTCTCCATTAACCACCAGATACATTCCTTTATGGACGGCATTCCATGTGGACTGTGCAATCTTTACCTTATTACGCACTTTGGCTTTATTATTTAATATGGTCTTTCCATCGACATCCTTGATCTTGTCAACCAGTGTCAGGTCATAGCAGGTTCCACTGTTCGCAACAGTTGTGACATAGCGTGCCAGCTGGATCGGTGCATACGCATGATTGGCCTGTCCGATTGCAGAACGTACGGCATCTTCCGTTGAAAAATGCGGTGTGGACTCTGTTACCTCGACGCCGGATTTGTCTGTCAGACCAAACATTTCAGCATACTTCTTGATCCGTGCCAGTCCACGGTTATCATTCACTCTTCCGTTTACCAGACCGCTCAGACGATATCCCACCTCATAGAAGAAATAGTTACAGGATACCTCGATTGCTGTCGCAACTGTCAGATTTCCGTGGGAAGAGGTACTCCAGCAACGTGGATTTCCGTAGACTTTATTAAACACCGTGCCATCGTAGATCTGCGTACTCGGTGTCAGGATTCCATCCTCCAATGCTGTGACAGACGAAATAACCTTAAAGGTAGAACCCGGTGCAATCTCCTGCTGGGTCGGACGGTTCAGCAGCGGAGACGATGAGTTCTCTGTCAGATAATTATAGAAGTACTCGGAATCCACCTGATTCGCCATACGATTATTATCGTAGCTTGGATACGTCACCATCGCTTTTACCTCGCCGGTATTTACATCGGTTACAACCAGCGAGCCGGAGCATGGATCCAGACCCAGATCCCCCGGTGTGATCTCCAGTTTCTTAATCTTGCGGATCAGGAAGCTGTATGGTGATAAAACACCATTCTTTAACTGCGTATATTCTGTTTCATTGAACTTAATATCACCCTGGTCGAACAACAGCAGACAGCAGTCTCTTCCGGACAGTTCATAATGATAGATCAGATAACTGTATACCATCTTTACAAACTCAGTATCATTTTCTAATAAATTCAGACCGTAGTCAACTAATTTTTGATATATTTCCTGTGTGCTGAAAAAGCTGTCACCAATATTTAACTTCTCCAGATCGATCCACTGCTTTGAGATCGCATACTGCAGATATTTACTCAGGCTGACCGAACCATTCGTATACCCTTTATAGGTGCTGTCGTCTGTATCGATCTCATCCTTTAATACCACACCCTTGTCCTTCAGCTTCTGATAGAAGCAGTCCAGAAAATCACCCATGTCGGAAGATGTATTTTTGGATGTTACATTGCTTTCCGAATCAAGAATCTTCTTTAAACGGCGCAGGATCGTCTTCTGCCTGTTCTGATATTTCTTGTAGGTTGCTTTCTCCCGTGCAGAGGCATCATCCTCGGTAAAACGCTTCACGTCAATAATATTATTATTGATGAGTGCATTGTAAACATCGTAGATCGGCACCCTGATCTCCTTCGTCGAATGTCCTCTGGTACCTGCATCGGCACTGTTATTGATATTAGAGATCAGGATACCTGCCAGATGCTCCTCCAGCAGACGATAGCATTCCTCCTGCAGCTTGGCATCGATCGTCAGATAGAGATCGTTGCCCGCAACCGGATTCTTGTCGGTCTTTACGTTGACGATACGGCTGGAGGCTCCATCCAACGTCAGGGTCTGTTTTCCTTTCATCCCCTTCAGATAGTCCTCATAGGTACTCTCGAGTCCGGATATACCAATCTGATCATCTGTCGTGTATTCCGTATCCGCATTGTTCTTCTGCAGCTCTGCCAGCTTCTCTGCAGAAACGGCACCGGTATATCCCAGCATATGCGCAAAGTATTTACTTTTCTTATAGACACGCGTTGTATCCTGATCAATATCTACACCCGGCACCAAAGAAGCATTTTCTTTGATGACTGCCACTGTCTTTTCACTGACATCCTTCGCAATGACGATTGATTCGTACTGCTGGAATCTTGTCAGGAACATAGCATAACGCACGGCAACGATCTGCAGTGCCGTTGCATCGTCATACTGATCAGACACATTAAACTTCGGACTTTTGCTGGATGTATCCGAACGCAGAAAATCAAACATTTCCTGTGGTGTCATATCCTTCTGATCCTGTGTCAGCTGTTTTACATTGATTCCATAGGCTTCTGCTATATAACGATAGAGCGTATTGCCTGATACGGTATATTCAAGATTTCCATTGTCATCATAATCTATGAAAAAATCAACCGTGATCTTATCCCCATTTTTTTCGATCAGTCGGATCATGCGATAGATCATGCTGTTTTTTTCTTCACTGGTCATCTTTGACACCTTGTCCGTATTGGTAAATACGAC
>CAUCOL010000172.1 GCA_958444395.1 uncultured Lachnospiraceae bacterium | reverse complement strand
CGCTTCGGGCAGTCGCCCTATCAAAACCGCCCTCGAATCCCTTGCATGCTAGCATTGGCTTTCCTTTCTCTTCGAGCAGTGCTATGCGTGCTTCCGCTTCGCTCCTGCACGCTTCGGGCAGTCGCCCTATCAAAACCGCCCTCGAATCCCTTGCATGCTAGCATGCAGGGATTCGTTGACGGTTTTGGCACTGCTCGTTGCTTACGTACATTATATAGCATGTATTTTGTGTGGTCAAATTGGTATTTTTTGTGGTAAACTTGTTTTAGGTTTTTTATTTTTGGAAAGTGAGGTTTTGATATGATGTCTGATGATTATAGGAAGCTGATCCAGTCTGCCACCGGTGCGGTAAAAGCAGATCTGGTTCTTAAGAATGCTTCGTATCTGAATGTTTTTACGAATGAATTTCTGACGGGTGATATTGCAATTACGAATGGCAGATTTGCCGGGTTTGGCAGCTACGAAGGGGAAACGGAGCTGGATATGACCGGTAAGACGATCGTGCCCGGTTTTCTGGATGGACATATTCATCTGGAAAGTACTGCTGTCAAGCCGGAGGTTTTTGCAAGGGAAGCCCTGACACACGGTACGACCTGTGTGATCACAGATCCACATGAGATTGCGAATGTCGCCGGTACGGACGGCATTGATTACATGCTGGCTTCGACGGCTTCTCTGCCATTGGATGTTTTCTTCATGATGCCATCCTGTGTTCCGTCCTGCCCATTTGATGAGTCCGGTGCCATTCTGGATGCGGACACCATTGAACGCTATATGGACAATCCCCGTATCCTCGGACTGGCTGAGATGATGAATGCGCCGGGAATTACTTTCTGCGATCCTGCCACTCTTGCCAAAACAGAGGTCACCTTAGAGCATAAGAAGCAGATTGACGGACATGCACCCGGACTATCTGGTAAGTCTTTAATGGGCTATACTGCTGCCGGGATTTATTCGGATCACGAATGCACGACTCCTGAGGAAGCGTTTGAAAAGATCCGGGCAGGCCAGTGGATCATGATCCGTGAAGGTACTGCCAGCAAAAATCTTTCGGCATTGCTTCCACTTTGTCAGGAGCCATATGCCTCCCGCTGCATGTTTGCGACAGATGACCGTCACATCGATGACATCATTGATCAGGGATACATCGACTATATTATCCGCTGCGCGATTCAAAATGGTGTGAAGCCTGCTCTAGCATATAAGATGGCATCTTTCCAAACTGCTTCCTATTTTGGACTGAAGGATCGTGGCGCGGTCGCACCCGGCTATCTGGCTGACTTTGTCGTACTGGATAATGTTTCTGCCGTATCGATCTGTTCTGTATATAAGGAAGGCATCGCCATGACACCGGACTATCTGCTGGAACACTGCCACAGTACCCCATCCAAAGAGCTGTCCCAAAAAGTGACCAACACGGTACATTTGGATACGATCCGTCCTGATCAGCTTTCTCTCAAACGTACCAGTGAGAAGATCATCGGTCTGATCGCACATCAGCTGATCACGACAGATGAGGGAGAAGCCTCTGCGATCGACGTATCAAAGGATATTCTGAAGCTGTGTGTTGTCGAACGCCATAAACAGACCGGACATATCGGTGTCTGCTTCCTGAAAGGGTATGGTTTACAGTCCGGCGCCGTGGCGACCAGTGTGGCACATGACTCACATAATATTATTGCTGTCGGCACCAACGACACAGATATCGCAGCAGCGATCAACGCAATCACAAAGTTAAAAGGCGGTATGGTTGTGGTCAATGAGCAGAAAGTCATTGCCTCTTTCGCACTGCCGATCGGCGGTCTGATGAGTGACCTGTCTGCCGGAGATGCCAAAGAGTCCCTGGCGCAGATTCATCTGGCAGCATATGACCTGGGCGTAAACCGGGACATTGATCCGTTTATGACACTGAGTTTTACAAGCCTTCCGGTAATTCCAAAGCTAAAACTTACTACTCTTGGCGTCGTCGATGTTGATCAGTTCAAAATTATTTAATCGGATTTTTCATTTACGCTGCCGCAGAAATCTATATTATAAAAGTAAAGAATTACCAAAGGATTTGTTTGCGAATTTTATTACAGAAAGATTGTTTTTTTATTAAAAATATGTTAAATATATAAAGTAGCATTTTATATTTTTTTATCATTTAACAAAGGAGATCTTAGCATGGAAAATTTTTTCAAAGTTAAGGAACATGGTTCTACCGTTAAGACAGAAGTTTTAGCCGGTGTAACCACATTTATGGCCATGGCGTATATCCTTATGGTCAATGCAGGTATGTTTGCCGAGTTAGACGGTGTAACTTACAACGCAATCTACATTGCCACAGCAATTTCTGCTGTCATTGGTACTGTTATCATGGGGCTTCTGGCAAATCTGCCTCTGGCTCTGGCATCCGGTATGGGTCTTAATGCATTCTTTGTATACACGGTATGCTTCGGCTTCGGTTTATCCTATGCAAATGCATTAACACTGATCTTATTTGACGGTATTATTTTCATTATACTGACAGTTACCGGTATTCGTGAGAAAATCTTCTCCTCTATTCCGGACTGTGTACGTATTGCGATTCCTGCCGGTATCGGTTTATTCATCGCATTTATCGGTCTGCAGGATGCAGGTCTGATCGTGCCAAACGAATCTACCTGTGTTTCACTGGCTTCCTTTAATCTATTTAATGGTACAGCCACCTGGGCAGGCATCATGCCTTTACTGGTAACACTTGCTTCCCTGTTTATCATTGCGATCCTTTCCGCAAAACAGATCAGAGGTTCTGTCCTGTGGGGTATTTTAAGTGGTTCGGTTCTTTATTATGTATTAGGCTTTACCGTAAAAGGCTTTTATAAAGGCTTTGCAGATAAATTTAATTTCAATCCGTTTTCTGCATTTAAGGACTTTGGTACGGATGCATTTGGAAAGGTATTTACAGAAGGTTTCAACTTCTCTGCTTATCTGCAGGATCATTCCACTGCGTCTCTCGTTATCCTGATCGTTACGACAGCACTTGCATTCTGTCTGGTTGATATGTTTGATACATTAGGTACTTTATACGGAGCCTGCTCCCGTGGAAATATGCTTACAGAAGAAGGAAAAGTTCCTAACTTTGAAAAAGCTATGTTAGCAGATGCCGTTGCTACAGCATGTGGTGCTGTCTGCGGTACATCAACTGTTACAACTTTTGTGGAGTCTTCTGCCGGTGTAGCAGAAGGCGGACGTACCGGTTTATCTTCTATGGTAACAGCTGCTCTTTTCTTCATTGCTATGTTCTTAAGCCCGATTGCCCAGCTGATTCCAGGCTGTGCGACGGCAGCGGCACTGATCTATGTCGGTGTACTGATGATGAAATGTGTAACAGATATCGACTGGGTAAACCCATCGGCAGCAGTTCCTGCTTTCTTAGCGATCGCTATGATGGCATTTGCTTATAACATTAGTTATGGTATCGCATTTGGTCTGATCTCTTATATCTTCATCCATTTATTTACCGGAAAAGCAAAAGAGATCAAAGTTGGTACATGGATCATCGGCATCCTGTTTGCTGTTATGTTCTTCGTAACACACTAATACAGCATATACTAAATCTTTTATTAGATTCAAAAAAGAAGATCACAGACAATCTGTTTTTCTCTGTGATCTTCTTTTTATATTGTATCGTTCCCTTTGGTGTGATTTATTGGTTCTCTTTATCCGGCTGCGTCACTTTCAGTGGAAAAGCAACATTTGCAACAAACAGATCTCCATCCAGATGAATCTCAAAGTTTCCTTTCATCAACTCTGTCAGGCTCTGCGCGATAGACAATCCCAGCCCGCTACCTTCCGTTGTACGGGAAGATTCTCCTCTTACGAAACGTTCCGTCAATTCCTCTGCCGTTATATTGAGTTCCTCTGCAGATATATTTTTGATCGTAAAGACAGCCATGTCCCCTTTTTGGTACAGATCCACATAAACTCTTGTACCATGCATCGCATATTTTACAACATTACCATACAGATTTTCCAGAATCCGGTACACTCTTCTTCCATCTCCCAAGATGATGATCTCGTCCTCCGCCATATGCACAATGCACTTAAGTCCTGCCTGCTGCATCTTATCCTCAAATTCTGCATCTGTCTGATTCACCAGTTCTTTCAGATTGATCGGTGTAATCTGCAGTTCCAGTGCACCACTCGATGCTTTGGATGCTTCGATCAGATCCTCGATCAATACCTTTAGACGCTGTGATTTCTGATCCAGTATCTCCAGGTATTCCTGTGCTTTTTCATTTTCCAGATGCTCTCTCTTTAAAAGATCCACATAATTAATAACAGACGTTAGCGGTGTTTTTATGTCGTGTGATACATTTGTGATCAGCTCCGTCTTCATCTTTTCACTCTGTACAGACTTCTCCACTGCCTTATCCAGTCCTTCTGTGATATGATTGATTCCCTCGATCACTTTCTTCTTTTCGTGATTTACATCCGAAATATCCGGCAGCTGATACTGCAGATTTCCATCAATGATCTTTTGCAGCCCCTGCACGATTTTCCGGTCGGCATCCGCATGATAAAAGCTCTTATACAAAAGACGCAGATTACAGATCAAAAGAATAATCAGGAATAATACCAATAAAATTACTACTCCACCC
>CAUCOL010000171.1 GCA_958444395.1 uncultured Lachnospiraceae bacterium | reverse complement strand
AGCTTCTTCCTGCATAACCGGAGTTTCAACAACAGGTTGAGGAGCCGGAGCTTCTGTCTGCATAACCGGAGTTTCAACAACAGGTTGAGGAGCCGGAACTTCTTCCTGCATGATTGGAGCCTCGACAACAGGCTGCTCTAAGGAAACTTCCTGTGCAACAGGTTCATTATATACAGGTTCTTCCAAAGTGGAAGTAAAGGTCTCCTGTATGTCTGTTGTAGGAATAGGTTCTTCTTCAATAACCGGAGTTTCCTGCATCATAGGATCTGATTCAATGTCTGCATAAACCGGCTCTTCCGGAGCTGGAGCAACATTCTGCTCGGGATTACCCATCAGAAGTGAACTGGCACTCTGCAGATAATTTGCCCAGTTTTGCTGGCAGAACTCTAATCGTTCTTTACCAGATTCAGTTATTTTATAGAAACGACGGCTGCGTCCACCAAGATCCTTATGGTAAACTTCAAGATAGCCATCCATTTGCATCTGTTTTAATAAAGGGTAGAATGTGGACTCAGGTACATCCATTTTTGAGCGGACGTCTTGCGTAATCTTATAACCATAAGTGCCCTCTGGTGTACGTGCTACTATTGAAAGAATAACAGCATCAAGAATTAAATCACCGGTATTAAACATCATAACATTCATCCCTTTCCTTAATAGAGTACACAACAGACAGCCAATCTGCCGGCTGTGTCTAAAACCTACTCTTCTCACTATGTGTGCCGCTGCATTCCGGAACTATCTGTGCTTAGGGATAATTCAAAAGAATCGAAACGGCTTCTTATCTCACCTATATTATCGTACGGATTAGTAAATAAATCAAGTGACGAAAATATACAATTTTTAGATCAAAATGTTGTCTATAATGACAACAACCTATATGTGAAAACATTATAGCATATATCTGAAAAAAAATCAGCATAAAATTACATCTTTCGGTTAAAATGTGATGAAAATAATTCAATTTCAGCATGATGAGAGAAGAAAATAGTATTTTTAATATGAAGAGATACAGAAAAATGGTAAAAATAACTGGAAAAGTGTTTTGAAATTTGGTCATATTGTAGAAAAAGCATTTTTGTGAAAAAAGTGATTGAAAATGTGGAATTTACATAATAGAATAGATGTGTTGCGTAATACATACAAGTTTGCGTTATTTTATATAAATGTGTCGTTGTGAACGACGGAATGGAGGAAATATGAGCGAAAGTAAAGGAAAAATTGCAGTATTGACAAGCGGAGGAGATGCACCAGGAATGAACGCTGCTATTCGTGCTATCGTTCGTACAGGAATGGCGAGAGGCTATGAGGTATATGGTGTTAAGCACGGATATAATGGTATCCTGCATAAAGAGATGGATCTTTTGTCATTTAAAGATGTTTCAGAAAAACTTCAGCATGGTGGTACATTCTTATTTACAGCCAGAAGTGCAGAGTTCCGTGAGGAAGAGGGCAAGAAGAAAGCTGCTACGATCTGTAAGGAGCTCGGCATTGAGTCATTGATCGTGATTGGTGGAGACGGCTCTTTTACAGGAGCAAAGAATCTGTCCAAGTATGGTGTAAATATTATCGGTATCCCTGGTACTATAGATTTAGATATTGCATATACAGAATATACGATTGGATTTGATACAGCAGTAAATACAGCAATGGAGGCGATTGACCGTCTGCGTGAGACTTCTAATTCCCATGAGCGTTGCAGCGTTGTTGAGGTTATGGGTCGTTCTGCCGGATATATTGCATTATGGTGTGGCATTGCCAATGGTGCAGAGGAGATTCTCCTTCCTGAGAAATTTGACAATGACTATGACAAGCTGATTGAGCAGATCAAGAGAAACCGCGAGAGTGGCATGACACATCAGATCATTGTCAATGCAGAGGGTGTTGGACATTCTAACGAACTGGCTGAGCGTATTGAGAAAGAGACAGGCATTGAGACAAGAGCTACGATACTTGGTCATTTACAGAGAGGTGGAAGCCCTACAGCACGCGATCGTGTTTATGCTTCTATGATGGGTGCTTATGCAGTGGATGTGATCGATCAGGGCAGAAAGAATCGTCTGATCGGATACAAGGACGGCAAGATCTATGATGTGGATGTAAATGAGGCGTTTGCTATGACAAAGACGATCGACGAGTATGAGTATGAGATTTCCGGTATCTTAGGAACAAGAATCTGATTCGGAGAACACAGAAACGAGAGTTTGGATTCGAAGTTTTTGAAAGATTTGCTATCGTCAGATTGCATATAAAAAGAGAAGAACCTGGCAGTATCAGGATGACTGTCAGGTTCTTCTCTTTTTATATGCATAGGAATTTTATTTTTTGGCATGTGCTTTCAGTGAGAAGATAAACTCTGTGCCGGCACCTTCTGTGCTGATCACATTGATATTCTCTCCGTGCGCCTCAAGAATCTCCTTTGTAATAGAAAGCCCGAGGCCGGTTCCTGTTTTGTCTTTTCCACGGGACAGATCGGATTTGTAAAATCGATCCCATACCTTTGAGAGACTGTCTTTTGGAATACCGATTCCGTGATCCTTTACAGAGACGAAGACTTTATTGCTGCGCTCACTGGTTCGGATCTCGATGGTTGAATTATAGTTGCTGAATTTGATCGCATTATCTACCAGATTTTGAATAACCTGTTCAATCTTATTGACATCTCCATCGACCAGCAGTTCTTTTTGTGAAAAAATCAGTTCGATGGAAATACGTTTTTCGGTACAGCGTTGCTCAAAAGAACTGGTTGTTAGTTTGATCGCATGGTTGATATCGAATGTGCCCGGCTCCAGGATGATTCCTTTATTTTCAAATTGATTCAGCTCCAGCAGGCTTTTTGTCAGTTTTGTTAACCGCTGTGTTTCAAACAGTATGATATTTAAATATTTCTCCTGCATTTCCATAGGAATTGTTCCATCGATCAGGGCTTCCGTGTAGCCGCGGATCGATGTGAGGGGAGAGCGGAAATCATGGGAGACATTGGCGATAAATTTTTTCTGATAATCGTTCATATTACGCATTTTGGCTACAAAATACTGTAATGCGGCTGCCAGACTCTTATATTCGTGTCCCGGCATTTTCTCCATCTGATAATCAAAGTGTCCGTCGGCGTATTCCTTTAGGGCTTTTGTCATGATCTTAAGAGGGCGTGTTGTCTGGTAATCCATAAAGATGAAAGCGATCAGTAACAACGAAAAGAATATGAAAAAGCTGAGAATAACGGTGTCAGTATACATACCGGCTCTCTGCTCGATTGGCTTCAGAGGACGGATCAACACGATGTAGCCACGGGTTGACTGGTCGGAAGTCAATGGATAGATCAGCGAAACGGTCTTTTCCTTCAAAAGTGCTTTCAGATAATTCCCGACGCAGATCTGATTGTTCAGGTAATCCCGGTCAATATGGGAGATGTCAGTGCCTTCCTGTGAATCTTTTGTATTGGAGTCAACGACAATCACGCCGGAGCTGTCTACCAGCCAGATCCGTGTGCCGGAAATCGTATGTAGAGATTTGAACTGCTTACGAAGCTGTGGCACAGACAGGCTGAGGGAAGAGGTTAAGGCGTCAATGTCTGTCACATATTCCTGTGTGAGCAGGTTGGCGGATTCGTAGAGAGAGGTTTCTTCCTCGTCGACTAATGTATCCAGCAGGGTTGGTCTCCCATAGAAGTTCATGATCAACAGCATGGAGACCAAAAGCAAGATATACGTAATTACATAATTTACGCGAAGTGAAGTACGCATAATTCCTCCTTATCAACGTTTTACTGATGATACTCAAATTTATATCCGATTCCCCAGACTGTTGCAATATTCCATTGTGGATGATCTGTAAATTTTTCACGAAGACGTTTGACATGTACATCTACGGTGCGGGTGTCGCCGATATAGTCATAGCTCCAGATATGATCCAGCAGCTGCTCGCGTGTAAATACCTGATTGGGATGGGATGCCAGAAAATAAAACAATTCCAGTTCCTTTGGCGGCATTTCCACCCGCTTTTCGTGGTAATAAACAGAATAGTCGGACAGATTAATGATAAGATCCGGAAAGGTAACACATTCTTTGGGAAGGGAAATAGAATGTGCGGACTCCGGTGCTGCTTCTGTTGTAAAACGGCGAAGTACCGCTTTTACCCGGGCAACCATTTCTTTGGAATCAAATGGTTTCATGATATAATCATCGGCACCCAGCTCAAGTCCAAGCACCTTGTCAAACGTTTCGCCTTTGGCAGATAACATAATGACGGGAAGACTGGATGTCTTGCGAACCTCGCGAAGTACTTCATAGCCATCAATGCCCGGAAGCATGATGTCGAGAAGAATCAGATTGGGCTGGTATGTTTTTAAAGCGTTCAATGCAGATTCGCCATCGCCGACAATCTGTGTGTCAAAGCATTCTTTGGTCAGATAAAGTCCGATCAGCTCTGCAATGTTATTGTCATCATCTACAATTAATATTTTCTGTTTTTCAGCCATAAAATCCTCGTTTCTGCGTACGTATGTGCTTTGAACAGATCCGGTACGCGTTAAGATCTGTTATTTGAATTGTACTATCGTAACTCCCATATCGCCTTCTCCAAATTCTCCCAGACGGTAGGATTTTACATATTTTAATTTTTTCAGCTGGTTGTGAAC
>CAUCOL010000170.1 GCA_958444395.1 uncultured Lachnospiraceae bacterium | reverse complement strand
GGGGATGACTGGCAGACAAACTACTATACAGAGTTAAAGGCACTGCCAAAGATCCGCATTCGTTACGCACCGATCGTAAAATAGCAGGATGGATGCAGTTATGCGCAGAGCGTTTCCCTTGATCGTGCGCAGACAGTATAAAATCAATCAAAAAATATAGAGCGAAGAGGCACTATTTTTCAAAACCGGCATTGATTTCTGCCCGAAAGGCAGGAGTGAACAGGAATTGCCAATGAAAAAGGTGTCTCTTTGTTTAGTTTGCACTATCGACACTGATAGAAAAATGTAGTAATATAAACATAAGTATAAGCAACGGATTGCATTTACGACAGAACAGACAGGATTCCAGGGAAGGAGGTATGTGTTTTGAATTACAATGTATATAACCATTTATTGAGCAGTTATGCACCAAAACCAATGTCAAAATATGATGCACATAAGCCATCAGAGCTTCGCTCCGTTATGAAACGTATTACAAAGATCACACAGTCTTCTCCGATTTATCTGGTGAAGCTGTCGGAGGCGAAGCAGAGCTATGCATTAAATATTAAAGAGGCAGCGATATCCTTAAATAATACGCTGCTGATGATGGCAGACGATTCGCAGGATAATGTATTCGTGCAGAAGAAAGCCGTTTCATCAGATGAGGGACAGATCGGTGTAAGAATTACGACGGATGAGTATGACAAACTCCCGCCAGCACCGGAGATCCGGGTGAACAGTCTGGCAGAAACACAGGTAAATATGGGGGATGAGTATTACATGACCGGAAAGGGGCTCTCCGAGGGGACATACCGTTTCCGCATCTCCGTAAATTCTGACAACTATGATTTTCAGTACAATATCCGTAAGGATGCAAATCACCGGGAGGTGCTGGAGGGGCTGAGCCAGTTTATCAATAAAGCGAGGATCGGACTGTCCGCACAGACAGTTTCGCGCAGTTCCGATAAGATCATGATGCGGATCGAGTCCGATATGACAGGAACCACGCTGGGAGACAGGGTATTTTCCATGCGGGACACACCGGATGGAACCGGCAGCAGTGACCGCCGTGGACTGGTGTCATACTATAACCTGGATCATACGATATCGTATCCGAAGAATGCTTCCTTTGAAATGAATGGTGAGACACGGCATACGCGCAGTAATGTATTTTCCATTGGCAAGGCACTGGAGATCGAGATGTACCGTCCGGGTGAGCAGGCGGCGCAGGTGACCTATAGACCCGACAGTGATAAGATACTGGATAGTGTCGGAAATATCGTTTCTACCTATAATAATATGATTGACAGCTCGTTGGAATATAGCAGGATCAGTGAGCGGACACCGTGTTTGATGCGCGAGTTTAAACATCTCTTGAAGCCATTTGCATCGCAGATGGAGTCGTGTGGCATCACATTTGATGCACAGGGACGGATGCAGATGGATGAAAGCCTTGCAGTACAGGCTGCGATGGATGGAGATATGGAGCGACTGTTTGGCAAAGACTCTGCTTTGAGTCACCGATTACAGGGCAAAGATGATGAGATCCGCATCGACCCGATGGAGTACGTGGACAAGACACTTGTCAGTTACCCGGATTACTCCAAGCCGCCCAAAGGATTTAGTTATATTACGTCGTTATACAGCGGAATGCTTTTTAATTATTATTTTTAACAGACCTATTTTGCAATAGCGTCCGGTGCATCGTCCGAATCTGCGGATGATGCACTTTTTTTGATGGAAACGACTACCTTATGCGGCAGACATACCAGTGTTTCACCCTGGTGTGAGATTGCATTCTGGTGGACGCAGAGCTTATCCGGACAGTCGGCATCTGAGATCGAGGCAGAGCCATCCTGGATCACCAGTGTATTACTGCCACCCGGTGCTCCGTGGATCGTGCAGGTGGCATCCTGTGAAAGCGGAAGCGTCTTTTCGACCGTGCCGTCGACTGTGATGACAACGGAATCACCCGTCTGACGGAAGAAAAGCCGGTAACCGATGCCCAGGCACAAAGCCAGCAGGAGCAGACAGCCAAAAAGATACAGATCGTTTTTCTTCATATATAAATAGATTCCTTTCTGCGTAATGTTTCATTCCACTAACTGTACCGCATAGGCAGCTCTTACGTCAAGAGGCAATGGAAAGAAATGATCCTGGAAAATGCCGGAATAAGCTGAACGCCGCAGGCTTTTCGGCAAGGAATAAAGCGGTGGAATGGCGGGCAAAAAGTTCAGATTGGGACTTGACGGCATTACCGGTACTGTGGTATAGTTGATAGGCGATGTAACAGGTCTTTTTTTTATGCCAAAAATTAAATCGAGCATAACGCACATCAAGCAACGCAAATAAAAATATGGAGGTGAATCAAGTCGTGAGAGTAAAGATTACTTTAGCATGTACAGAGTGCAAACAGCGTAATTATGATACCACGAAGGAAAAGAGAAATCATCCTGACAGAATGGAAACGAAAAAGTATTGCAGATTCTGTAGAAGACACACATTACACAAAGAGACAAAATAATCTGTGTGTAACATGAAAGGAATGTAAAACATGGGAGATTCTGAAATCAAAAACGAAGTAAGTGAACAGAACGAACCACAGAAAAAAGCAGAAAAGCCAGCCAAGAAAGATAAAAAGAAGAGTGGCTTTCAGAATCTGAAAGCAGAGTTCAAACGTATCGTATGGCCGGAAAAGGACGCAGTAGTAAAAGAGTCCACAGCAGTAATTGTCGTTACAGTTATCTTAGGCGCAGTAATCGCACTGTTAGACTGGGTGATTAAGTTTGGCCTGGATAAGATTCTTCAGATTGGATAAGGGTGATTGACTTATGGCAGATGCAGAAGCACATTGGTATGTAGCGCATACCTATTCCGGATATGAGAATAAGGTAAAGAAAGATATTGAGAATACGATCGTAAATCGTAATCTTCAGGATCAGATCCTGGAAGTTTCCGTACCTATGTTAAACATTACGGAAGGTGATGATGAGAACCAGAAAAAGGTGCAGAGAAAGATGTTCCCTGCATATGTTCTGATCAACATGGTAATGAATGATGATACATGGTATGTAGTTCGTAACACACGTGGTGTAACAGGATTTGTTGGTCCAGAGTCAAAGCCGGTACCGCTCACTGATGCGGAGATGGCAAGCATGGGACTGAAAGCAGATGCACCTAATTGTGAGTTCAGCATTGGTGATTCTGTAGTTGTTAAATCCGGTGTATGGGAAGATACCACCGGGATTGTTCGTCAGATTAATCATGAGGACAAGATGGTTACGATCAATATTGATATTTTCGGACGTGAGACACCGGTTGAAATGAGTTTCAACGATGTTGAGAAAGTCTGATAGTGAATTGTGGGTTTCGTTATAACACAAAAGTATTAAAAATCTCGCGGATAGCCGTGAAATTTTACAGGAGGTAAAGAAAAATGGCTAAAAAAGTCGAAGGATATATTAAATTACAGATTCCTGCTGCAAAGGCAACTCCAGCACCACCTGTTGGACCTGCTCTTGGTCAGCACGGAGTAAATATCGTACAGTTTACAAAGGAGTTCAACGCAAAGACAGCTGGACAGGAAGGGATGATCATTCCTGTAGTTATCACTGTATATCAGGATAAGAGCTTCAGCTTCATCACAAAGACTCCTCCAGCAGCAGTTCTGATCAAGAAGGCATGCAAGATTCAGTCTGGTTCTGGTGTACCAAACAAAACTAAGGTTGCAACAATCACGAAGGCACAGGTGAAAGAAATCGCAGAGACCAAGATGCCTGACCTGAATGCAGCAACTATCGAGACAGCTATGAGCATGATCGAAGGAACATGCCGCAGCATGGGCGTTACTGTAGAGGAATAATTATCGCAATAAAAGAGACTTGTTATAGATGGAACGTTGTGGGAGGCTGACACATAGCGTGTCATGGATTACCCGCCGTTATTACCACTAGGAGGTTATTAGATTATGAAAAGAGGAAAAAAGTATACAGAGGCTGCTAAGTTAATCGACAGAGCTAAGCAGTATGATACAGAAGAAGCAGTTGCATTAGTGAAAAAGACTTCAATTGCTAAATTTGATGAGACAGTAGAAGCACACATCCGTCTTGGTGTTGATGGACGTCATGCAGATCAGCAGGTTCGTGGTGTAGTTGTTCTGCCAAACGGAACTGGTAAGACAGTACGTGTTTTGGTATTCGCTAAGGGACCAAAAGCAGACGAAGCAGAAGCTGCAGGTGCTGATTTCGTTGGTGGCGAGGAGCTGATTCCTAAGATCCAGAACGAAGGATGGTGTGATTTCGACGTAGTAGTAGCTACTCCGGATATGATGGGTGTTGTTGGTCGTCTGGGTCGTGTACTCGGACCTAAGGGCTTAATGCCAAACCCTAAGGCTGGTACAGTAACAATGGATGTTACAAAAGCAATCGCTGATATCAAAGCTGGTAAAGTTGAGTATCGTCTTGACAAAGCAAACATTATCCATGTTGCTGTTGGTAAAGTTTCTTTCTCAGAAGAGCAGCTTGCAGAGAACGTAAATGCACTGATGGGAGCTATTCAGAAAGCAAAACCGGCTTCAGCTAAGGGTCAGTACTTCAGAAGTGTTACACTGGCAAGCACAATGGGACCTGGTGTAAAGCTCAGCACAGCTAAATATATCTAAGAATCATCATAAATCTTTCATAGATAAAAGGAAAGTGTCTATCGGATTGACG
>CAUCOL010000169.1 GCA_958444395.1 uncultured Lachnospiraceae bacterium | reverse complement strand
CTGCAGCAGTTCTTCCTCCGGCTGTGCCATACCGACTCCGGCGATAAATAGCATTTCCCCGTAGTCTACCTCCTGCCACGCTTCGGCTCCTTCTGCCGCCTGACCGCCCCGAAGCGGCGTCTTCGCCAGTATCTTTTGTCCACACAGGACAGATAGTTTATCACTCCCAACCGCATCTACAAATTGTTTCATCGTCAGATACATGTTTCCCTGTCCTTTCTTATGCCCGTTGTTCTCTTCCTTTTTACAGTGACCGCATCCTCGCGGAGCGTTTTTTGCATTACAGGAAGCGAAAAGTTTCCTGATAATGCAAAAAAACAAAGGCGTACACAGCTTGTCTGCCGTATAACGCCTTTGTCTTTGTTGTCCTATAGTATGACAAAATTTGACAGATTCGTAAAGAGTCTGGGCGGCATTTTTTCTTTTTTGTCCGCAGGTTACAAAAAATGGGAACTGTTTTTGTCCTGTATAGCCATATTCAGAATATAAATTTCCATTTTATACTTTGTTTGTACACATATTGACACATGCCCGTTGCAATCTGCGTACACCACCCCAAAGATTGGAGGATACATATGAACGATAAGAAAGAAAAATTGATCTTAGGTATCTGTGGAAGCCCACGAAAAGGACGCAACACAGATCTTGCCTTACAGGCAGCACTGGCAGCTGCCGGGGAAATAGATGGTATTCGCACGGAAATCCTATATCTTAGCGATTATAAAAATATTCACGATTGTATTGGATGCTTCTCCTGCTGTCGCGAAACGGCCAAGAAAAATGACGGTGCTTTCGTATGTCCTGCTTTTCGGGATGACGATATGGCACAGATTGCACCGAAGCTGTTAGAATGTGATGGTCTGATCCTGGCATCTCCGGTTTATTTCGGTACAGTGACGGCTACCATGAAGCGGTTTATGGATCGCACCGAAGGTTTCCTGCGCTATGGTCAGAGTAAATATCAGTATGGACTGCAGCACAAAGTCGGCGGTGCTATTGCTGTCGGCGGAAACCGTAATGGCGGTGAGGAATTTACGCTGCAGACTATGCAGTATTATTTCATGATCCACGATATGATTGTCGTTGGTTCCGGTGGTCAGCCTACCCCCGGCTGCTATATCGGCGGTGGGGCTACCACTTGGCCAAATGACAAGGGCTCTGAGAATGCGATCCTGAATGACACCCTGGGCTACCAGAGCTGTAAGAATCTCGGCAAAAATGTTGCCCAGACGCTGCTGCGCATGGCATAATCCCCTGATGGGCAGATATGATAAATACGTGCTCAGAGTGTATCTGACCCCCTTGCAGACAATAGCAGCCAGAACTTTAACGGCACACTTTCGTTCCGTTCAAAGTTCTGGCTGCTATTGCCTGCCGGGGGTGAGTTTCGCTCAGAGCACGTAATTCATCCCTCGTAACTTCCCTCCAGCGGTGCGAGAAGTTTTATTTCTTTACTTTGACCGTCTTAATCTTAGAATACTCTCCATAGATCTTGTCCCCATCTGCTTTTATATACGCTCTCGCTTTAATATAATATCTCCGTCCTTTTTTCAACTTACTGATGGTAGCTGTGGATTTCGTTGTGGTGATCTTCTTGCTGTTCTTCATCTTGGAAGAGGTGCTGTATAAGATCTGATATCCATCCGCATCTTCTACCTTCTTCAGGCTGACTTTAATCTTCTTTCCTTTCTGTGCTTTTACAGAAGCGATTGCTGCTCTGCCGACCTCAATATCAAGCGCATCGTCATCGTCATCATCCTCATCGTCACTGTCATCCTGATCCACATCCGCTGTGGTCTGTGGCTTCTGTGTACTCTGTGGTGCTACCGTCGGATATGTCACCGGTGCCTGTGTCGGTACCACCGGATTAGTATTTGGTGTACTGTTTGGCGTATTGACCGGTGCCGCATCTGTATGATTTGGCTGATTGGAAACATCCGGTTCCGTCGTCTCCCCCGGTACCGGTGAATCCATTCCGGATACACGGAATGTCACTGTAATCTTATCGCCCTCATGAATACTTACCTTCTGATCTTTTAATACATCCATTGGATCAGCATCTTCGATGAGCGTATAGCCATCCTCCTGCGTTGGAACACACCACGGATTGATAAAATTCAAACGGCACGTTTGCTTTTCAGCTTCCTCTTTTGTCGTAGAATCCCTATAGCAAAAATCCGCTCCGGATGCATCGTATGTTTTATTGCCGACCTTAATCGATACGCCTTCCATTTTTAAATCAATCGGCGCATTCATCTTATAGAGGTTCGTATCGATCAGCAGTAAATACAAATCATCCGTATCAAGCGCTGCCTTATAACTGAAGCTATATTCTCCATCCTTTGTAACATCTACAGAATAATCACTCCAGTTCTGATCTGCCCATGAATCATCTGTCACATAGCTCAAGGTGGCTGTAAATTTCTTTGCATTTCCGGTTGGCGTTGGTTCCGGCTTGACGTATGGTGTTCCCGTTGGTGCTTCCGTGCGCACCGGTTTTGTTGTTTTGGTTGGTTCTTTCGTCGGCTGTTTTGTTTTGACCGGTTCGGCAGTCCTTGCCTCCAAGCCGGATACACGGAAAGTAACGGTAATTTGATCTCCTTCTCTTATATCCACATCCTCTCCATCCAGAACGTCCACCGAATCAACACCTTCTATCTGGGTATAACCGTCATCCTCTGTCGGATAACTCCACGGATTGATAAAATTCAAACGATATGGATGTTTCTTAGCATCCTCCGCCGTAGCAGAATTTGCAAAACAAAAATCCGCATTCGATGCATCATAGGTCTGATCACCTATTTGTATCGATACACCTTCCATTTTAAAACGGTCTGATACATTACATGAATATAAATTGGTATCTAACATTAAAAAATAAAGATGATCGGAATCTTCACTTGTCTGATAGCTGAGGCTATACTCACCATCACGATCTACATATATAGAAGGCTCCCCAAAAACCGAATCAGACCAGCTGCTACTCGTAACATGACTAAGCGATACGGCAAAACCATTCGCGTCACCGGTCGGTGTCGGCTCCGGTGTCCTTGTTGGCTTTACCGTCGGTTCTTCTGTCGGCTGCACAGTCGGCTCTTCGGATGGCTCTGCCGGGTGCACAGTTGGCTCTTCAGATGGCTCCGCCGGCGCTACTGTCGGTTCCTCTGTCTCTGTCGGCTCGGTTGTTACAGCCGGAAGGCTTGCCGGTATCGTCGGATTGGTTGTTATTGCCGGAAGACTTGCCACCGGGCTCTCTGTCGGCAGGATCGGTTCAACGATCGCGTCAAAGGTTGTATCTGAATCTTCAGCTACATTCCTATAACCTTTGATAACCACTTTAGTAACTTCTACAATATTAACGTGATTAGAATTTAAACCTACAGTAATAGAATGTTTTTTTTCTGGTTTATAAGTATATGCCTGTGCAAACTCTCCTTCATATACCGGAATAAATCTTATTTCGTTATTTTCATTGGGATTTCCACTACTTAACTCGACATTCACCTGGGATGTCGCTTTTGCTATTCCATATACTTCGACCCGCACTCTGTCATAAACCGATAGATCTTCAGAGTAAAAAAGATCTGCAACTCCCCAGCCTTCCTGTTCTCCACTCGCCCATGACCCAAAAGCTGACGGCGATGCAGCACTCCATGCATTTGTGATCACCTCCGCATTGTAAGGTTTTTCCTTCTCTTCATCATATCCTACAGACATAGATCCTTCCCATGTCAGCAGATCCGTCTCTTCTACCGGATCCTTCGGAGTCCCTGTAGGCTCTTCTGCCGGACCTACCGTTTTCACCGGGCTAACCGGCTCTGTTGTGATTTCCGGTTTCTCCGGCATATTATAATACCCTGTTAATACTATTTTAGTTACTTCTACAATATCAGCCCGTGCTTGATCAAGTGCTACGGATGTATATGCGCCTGCTGCCGGTTTATACACTCTTGCCGCAGTAAAATTTCCCTCTTTTACCTCCAGTGGTGTCTCTTCAGAAGGTTTCGTTGCCGTATCATCATACACATCCTGTCTGACCAGAACTGTCGTATCTTTATCAGCAGTTCCATAGACTTCTACACGCACCCAATCATATTCTGCCAGATCCAGCTCATAGGTAACACTACAGCCCCCCTGTTCACTTGTCCATGTCTTGACTGCTTCCGCCTCTGCTCCCGCAGTCACGCAGAAAGCAGTGTCCGCTATCCCTACATAACCAGCAGCTTCACCGCCATCTGCTCCGGCACGGGATCTCACAGTCAGTGATCCCTCCCAGTTCAACAGTTCGATAGTTCCGGGTTCTGCTCCTTCGGCCCCCGCAGTCACGCCACTCCAGTCTGCCCCGGTTATGACCAGTGCCATGACCAGAAGCACTGAAACAACAATCCGCATTTCTTTTATCTTTTTCTTAATCATCCTCATGCTTTGTCCTCCCTCGTTCTGCTTCCAGAAACCTTATTATCAAACGCGCCTTGTGGCATGTTTAACAAATAACGAATCTATCCTTTGTTACATTCTCTATATTAGCAAAACTTTTTCTCTATGGGTATAGTAAAATCGCATAAGAAACCACTATTTTATTGGACAATATGCATAAATCCCCCCTTGCAGACAATAGCAGCCAGAACTTTAACGGCACACTTTCGTTACTTGCGCTGACGCAGCGGTGCATAAGCGGATCTGTATTTTATAAAATACA
>CAUCOL010000168.1 GCA_958444395.1 uncultured Lachnospiraceae bacterium | reverse complement strand
TCTGCAAAATGATGGATGAAAAATTGGCGCAGAGTATTAGCCTTTTCCAGATTAGTCCTGCTCTTCAACGTTTGCGATGAATACGTGCGGCGAGTGTGTCTGAACCCCCTTGCAGGCAGTAGCAGCCAGACTTTGACGGCACACTTTCGTTACTTGCGCTGACGCAGCGGTACATAAGCGCATCTGTATTTTGCGAAATACAGATGCACTAAGTACCGGCGAGCGCAAAGTGCCGTTCAAAGTTCTGGCTGACTACTGCCTGCCGGGGGTGAGTTTCGCTCAGAGCACGTAATTCATCCATCGCAATCGTTGGATCGCAGGACTTGGAAAAGGCGTAAGGTGCCAAGCCAATTTTTTATCCTCATTTATGCAGACTTTTGTAATAACCCGGCAAAAATCAAAATGCTATGTCTTCCTGCGTATGATCGGAGGGAGGGGCTTTTAAGTCTGGTTGTGTGGGAATTTTTCAGATTATTTTTGCTCTGTTATGTGGTACATTGCCCGGCAGATTTCTTTTCCGGTTTTGGTACGAAAGATATTCGTGCAGGCATGTTGGATGGCAGCTTCCGGCAACGCATCTTCGTAGAGATTTACCAGAAAATCAGCCTCTACCAGGATCTGATAATCAATGCCATCGATATTCTGATAAGTATGGTGATGTGCGATCAGATACTGCACACGTGCAGATACTTCTTCCGGAAACTCCAGTTTTGCCAATAGCTTAGCGGCAAGTGTAGGTCCTTCCTTTTCCTGCAGCTTTCCATTACAGTCTCCATATTTTTCTTCACACAGGTGGATCCCGATATCATGTGTCAACGCAGCTGCTTCCAATATAAAAGCAGTCTCATCCTCTATGCCTTCTCTGTATGCGATCAGTTTCGCATAGCTGTGTACCTTACAAAAGTGCTGGATCCGCTTGGGATCTCCGCTATACAGCCGGATCATTTCATAATGCAGCTGTTCCAGTTTTTCTGTCGCCTGATATTTCATATAAATCCCCTTTCTTTGCCTGTTATTTTATCGCCTTTGCAGAAATATTTCCAGTAGTTTCCGGCAGCTTCATACTTTTCCGGCTAAACCACAGGAAAAATACAATGTTTAACAGGATTCCCACTGTAGTAGAGGTCGGTGCTGCCAGACCGATCTTCGTCAGACTGGCATGTGGCTGAATACTCATGATATAAGCCATTGGCAGACGCACCAGAAGCATCTGGACCAGTCCCTGGATCATAACCCAGATTGTCTGATTATTTCCATTAAAATATCCAACCATGCTAAACAGCGCTGCTGTTACGATCGTCTCCGGTGCAAAACCTTTCAGATATTCATACCCTTTCCGGATCACGGCATCATCCGCAGAGAAACAGCCTGCCAGTATATCTCCTTTCAGCCATACAATGCCAAAGACAACGCATCCAAATGCCAAACCCACTCCGATTCCCGTAAACATGGCTCTTCTTGCCCGCTTCTGATTTCCGGCACCTACATTCTGCGATACAAAGGATGCCATCGAAAATCAGAGCGTGTGATCGTAAACGGCAGCTGCTTTTTCACCAGCAGTCCTACCGCCAGCACGACACTGACTGCCTGTGTCAGAACCGTAGCAAGCGCCGCACCGGCAGCATAAAAAAGAACAGCTTTTTCAAAATACTGCCCTGCGTAAAATCCGCTTTATCCTGATTATTCATGCAACTCTCTCCTTTCTGACATGATCTGGTAAAATCGTTCTATCGTACGAATCGTACATGCCACATCCTCCTCCGAAATATCCGAAAAATACGGTTCCAGATAATGAATAAATGAGGAAGTAACCCCTTTGGGCAGTGCCGGCAGCAAATCCCTGGCACGCTTCGCCTGATAACAGGCATCAAACATCGCTTTCAGCATTTCAATCGTCATAATTTCCTCCTTTTTCCGTATTCCAACAGGCATTCGTCTTCACCCGCGCAGCATATTTTTACTTTCCGGAAAACAATTTTTATTTATAGACAAAAATAATTACCAATGATAATTATCGCTGGTAATTATATATATTTTTTTATTTTATTTGTCAACAGATATTGCTCTTTACAATTTTCCTCCATATACCGGGAATCCGCTGTTTACACCGTAATTCTCAATTTTCTGTAATTTCCTGAGTTTTTCCATATCCTCCGCTATAATTTCAAAATCTACCTCTGCATTTGTCTTCATATGTTCCGGATTGGTTCTACCATTTTCATTCTACTGTATATTTTTTTAACCGCTGCCGGCATTCTTTGTAATCCGGACAATATTGTTCCACTTCCTGCCAGAATGCTGCCGAGTGATCCATATGTTGTCGATGCGCCAGTTCATGTATGATCACATAATCCATCAGCTCCCGTGGCATATAATATAATTGGTAATTAAAATTAACATTTCCCTTTGCACTGCAGCTGCCCCATCTCGTTTTTTGATTTCTGATGGTTACTCTTCCTACCTTTACCTGCATCCTGCTGCAAAAATATTGCACTCTTGCAATAAAGGTATTTCTGATCTGCTGCCATTCCTTTGCGCTGATCTTCTCCCTTGCAGGTGCACCGGTAGATACCGCCCGTGCATTTCTCTCTTCCATGAGAGATAACTTATGGTCGATCCATTCTCTGTATTCATCAATAAACTGTTCAATTTCTCTTTTTTTCATCTGCAGCGGCACCCGTAATATCACCCTGCTGTCAGGACGCACCTGAAGCCCGATTGTTTTACGTTTTGACCGGATGATCTCAATATCATGCATCTGTAAAATCTCCTTTCTCCCACGTTTCCATCGAATCATCTTCCTGCATCAGCTGTGCTAATTCTGCAAAAACCCGCTCTGCGTACGCCTGTTTGATCGCATGCCGGCTCATTCCCGTCACCTCTGCATTCACTTCATATGAATGCGGCTCTCCTCTATATATAATACAGAAGAAAGCCTTTCCCTGCACACTGTCCGCATTATTGGGATCAATGTTTCCTGTCGTTCCCGTGATCCCAATGGCAATATCCGTATGCAGCTTTTCCTGTGCCGTTTCTGCCATTTCGATTGCACATTCTTTTGAATACACACCATACTGCCGGATGATGTTCTCATCGACCCCCACAGAGATCTTTGTATCATTCAGATAGGTGACATATCCTCCTGGAAAGACTGCGGATGCCCCCTCTGTGTCTGTAATCATCGACGCGATCATGCCGGATGTACAGCTTTCCATCGTAGATATCGTCGTGTGTGTGTTGATTAGTTTTTTTATGACCCGGTCAATCTGATTCTGTTTCATCTAACCCTTCATCCTTCCCCGCCTGGCTATCTTCTGTCCATGTGCGTTTGCTTTCTTCCAAACTATAGCATGTATTGACAGGAAAGAAAAGCCCATGACGGGTCTGTCATGAGCTTTTCTTTCTTAACTGATCAAGATGGATCACAGGCTCCAGTCGGTCGCCAACAGCTGTCTGTTCACCATATTGGCATAGATTCCATCCTCCTGGGCAAGTTGCGCCGGTTTACCGCTTTCTGCCACGGTACCATCCTTTAACACAACGATCTTATCCGCATCTGCCACGGTACGCATACGATGGGCAATGATCAGTACTGTCTTATCTTTGATCAGACGGGAAAGAGATTCCTGGATCATCGTCTCATTGTCCACATCCAGTGATGCCGTTGCCTCATCCAGCAGTATGATCGGTGCATTCTTCAGGAATGCCCTGGCAATCGAAATTCTCTGCCGCTCTCCACCGGAAAGCTCTGATCCGTTTTCTCCGATCATGGTGTTCCAGCCATCGGAAAGCTTTTCGGCAAATGTGTCACAATGTGCCAGCTTTGCAGCCTCGATCACTTCCTCGTCCGTTGCATCCCTCCTGCCGATACGGATATTTTCCAGAATCGTATTATTAAATAGGGTAACATCCTGAAATACGATCGAATACAATGACAGCAATGTCTCCGGATCAACCTTTGCTATATCCATGCCTCCGACCGTAATTGTTCCATGATCTGCATCCCAGAATCTGGAAGCCAGACGTGATACGGTTGTCTTTCCGCCACCGGATGGTCCGATCAGGGCAGTCACTTCTCCCTGCTTTGCTACAAAAGAAACATCCTTTAATACCGTATCTCCTGTATCATAAGAAAATCCTACATGTGAAAATTCGATATCATACCCTTTATGATGCATAGTGTCAGAGCCTTCCTGCACATCATGTGAAAGGATCTCATCCAGTCGCCCACTTTGGACATCCGATGCAATAACAGCTGCCAGATTCTGTAAGGACACCTGCATCGGATCATAAATTCTGGACACTACCATCAGAAATACAAAGAAAGTAAGCACATCCAGCTCTCCTTTTGCCAGCAGAGCTCCTCCGACCAGTGCAACCGTTGCTATCCCCAGTTTCAGGATCATCTGCGCACTTCCCACAAAGACTGCTGTTCCCAATTCTGTCACGATCGCATGCTTCTCTACTACTTTGATCTTTTGATCCAGTCCTTTGATATATTCTTCCTGCATATTATATGCCTGCAGATCCCTGACACTTTCCAGACACTCCTGAATCCCATCTGCACATGCCATTTTCAGATTCATCTGTTTCGCATTCAGACTTTTCTGTACTCTGCCGGAGCAGCCTACAATGATAAAGGAAACAGGAAGTACCCACAGTGCTGCCAGTGCCATACGCCAGTCAAAAAAGAACAGACCAACCGCCACAAATACCGTGGA
>CAUCOL010000167.1 GCA_958444395.1 uncultured Lachnospiraceae bacterium | reverse complement strand
CAACGAGAATTGCGAAGCAATTCTTGTAGGGCAAAACGCTGGTTTTGCCCTTTGTGCTTTATTTCATGTTCTTGGCGGCAGTGGAAAGCATCAGTTTAATACGGTTAAGCTGATTTACTTCACTGGCACCCGGATCGTAGTCAACAGCTACGATATTAGAGTCCGGATATTTATGACGCAGTTCCTTGATAACACCCTTTCCGACTACATGGTTTGGCAGACAGCCAAATGGCTGTGTACAAACGATATTTGGTACGCCGGAATGGATCAGTTCGATCATTTCTCCGGTCAGGAACCAGCCTTCTCCTGTCTGGTTACCATTGCAGACGATTGGATCTGCATATTCCGACAGGGTACGGATTGGAACCGGTGGTTCAAAACGCTTGCTTGCACGAAACGCGTCGCTTGCTACTTTTCTATAATTTTCAAAATAAGCGATCAGCAGGTTATTGATCCGGGCAGAAGACTTCTTCTTACCAAGATATTCTGCCTTAAAGTTTGCGTTATGCAGACTGTACATAAAGAAGTCGATCAGATCCGGGCAGACCGCTTCGGCGCCCTCTGCTTCCAGCAGTTCTACCAGATAGTTATTTGCCAGTGGCAGAAACTTAACCAGGATCTCCCCAACGATACCGACGCGGGGTTTTTTGATGTCTTTTAATGGCAATTCGTCAAATTCACGGATGATCTGGCGGATGTTGCGCTTAAATTCACTGCGGTTGCCATTCTGAACAGATTTCTGGGCAATGGCACGCCATTTTTCATGCAGTGCATTGGCAGAACCCTCGACGGCTTCATAAGGCCGTGTCTTATACAGAACACGCATAAATACATCGCCGTAGATCAATGACTGGATCGCACGGTGAGCCATCTTTAAGTTGATCTGCAGTCCCGGATTCTTTTCGATGCCGGCACTCATGGAGATAACAGGAATCTGCTGCATGCCGGCTTTTTCAAGGGCACGGCGGATAAATCCGATGTAGTTTGTAGCACGGCAGCCACCACCGGTCTGTGTAATGATCAGTGCGACCTTATCCAGGTCATAACGACCGGACAGCAGGGCTTCCATAAATTGACCGACAACGATCAGTGAAGGGTAGCATGCATCATTGTTTACGTATTTTAATCCAAAATCAACCGCCTTTTCCGTACTTGGCAGAACCTCCAGTTTATAGCCGCAAGATGCCAGTGCCGGTGCCAGGATATCAAAATGGATCGGAGACATCTGTGGCACCAGGATCGTATAATTCTTACGCATTTCCTTCGTGAAGATCACGCGGTGGTGTGCGGTATCTGTCTGTACCGGCTGGATATGTTTTGCCTCACGCTCCTTGACGGCAGCGAGCAGGGAACGGATACGGATACGTGCCGCTCCCAGGTTATTTACCTCATCAATCTTTAAAACCGTATAGATTTTATTAGATTTTGTTAGGATATCACTGACCTGATCGGTTGTAACGGCATCCAGACCACATCCAAAGGAATTTAACTGGATCAGATCCAGATTCTCCTGTGTACGAACAAAGGAAGCTGCCTGATACAGACGGGAGTGGTACATCCACTGATCCATTACGATCGTTGGACGGTCTACATGTCCCAGATGTGACACGCTGTCCTCCGTCAGTACAGCGACTCCGTAGGAGGTGATCAGATCCGGAATACCATGATTGATCTCCGGATCAATATGGTAAGGGCGTCCTGCCAGAACGATACCACGGTGTCCTGTCTCTTTCATATAACGCAGAACCTCTTCTCCTTTGGCACGCATTTCATCACGTACGGCCTGCATTTCTTTCCAGGCTACCGCTGCTGCGTGGCGGATCTCATTCGGAGCGATCCCGTTTTCTTTTGAGAAATATTCTACCAGTCGCTTCGTAGCGATCTTTTCGTTTTCCAGAGAAAGGAATGGATTCTGGTAGGTAATGGAAGGATCCCGCAGTTCTTCCACATTGTTTTTGATATTTTCACCATAAGAGGTGACAATCGGACAGTTGTAGTGGTTGTTCGCATCTTCTACTTCGGTACGTTCATAAGGAATACAAGGGTAGAAGATATAGGAAATGCCCTGACGCAGCAACCAGGTTACATGTCCGTGTGCCAGCTTGGCAGGATAGCACTCAGACTCACTCGGGATGGATTCGATCCCCAGCTCATAAATCTTACGGTTTGATTCCGGCGAAACGACGACACGATAGCCCAGCTCCGTGAAGAAGGTAAACCAGAACGGATAGTTCTCGTACATATTTAATACACGGGGGATACCTACGGTGCCGCGTACTGCCTGCTCCTCATCCAGAGAAGTATAGTACTGGAATAATCGTTTATTCTTATATTCAAAAAGGTTCGGGATGTGTTCTTTATTTTTCTCCTTGCCAAGACCACGTTCACAACGGTTACCGGAAATAAACTGTCGTCCACCGGTGAAGCGGTTGATCGTCAGCAGACAATGGTTTGTACAGCCCTTACATCTTGCCATAGAGGTTTCAAACTTCAGGTTATTGATCTGGTCGATCGTCAGCATCGTCGATGGCTTGCCGTCATAATGCTTTCTGGCGATCAGTGCGGCACCAAAGGCACCCATGATACCTGCGATGTCCGGGCGGACTGCTTTACAGCCGGAGATACGTTCAAAGCTGCGTAACACGGCATCATTGTAGAAGGTACCACCCTGTACGACGACCTTTTCTCCGAGATCTTTTGGATCGGTCAGCTTAATTACCTTTAACAGCGCGTTTTTGATAACGGAATAAGCCAGACCGGCAGAGATATCCGCAACAGAAGCACCTTCCTTCTGAGCCTGTTTTACTTTGGAGTTCATGAACACCGTACAGCGGGAACCGAGGTCGATCGGATTTTTGGCAAATAAAGCCACCTTTGCAAAATCAGCGACTTCGTAATTCAGGGATTTGGCAAAAGTTTCAATAAATGAGCCGCATCCGGAAGAACATGCCTCATTTAACTGTACTTTATCCACCGAATGATTCTTGATCTTGATACACTTCATATCCTGACCACCAATATCGAGGATACAGTCTACATCCGGTTCAAAGAACTCAGCGGCATTATAATGTGCTACTGTCTCGACCTCACCTTCATCCAGCAGCAGGGCAGATTTTAACAGAGCCTCTCCGTAACCGGTTGAGCATGCCCGGACGATCTGTGTGCCCTCCGGCATCAGAGAATAGATCTCTTTGATGGATTTGATCGCCGTTTTTAATGGGCTGCCGTTATTATTGCTGTAGAAAGAGTACAGAAGGGAACCGTCCTCACCGATCACAGCTACCTTTGTCGTGGTCGATCCGGCATCAATACCAAGATACAGATTTCCTTTATAAGAAGCGAAGTCGCCTTTCTTAACATCATTTTCGGAATGCTTCTTTAAGAAGGCATCATATTCTGCCTGATCCTTAAAGAGTGGCTCCAGACGGGCTACCTCAAAGTCCATCTCAATCTTATGGGACAGATCTTCGTGCAGCTTGCCAAGAGACGACATAACCTCATCTGTCTTTGCATTCATGGCAGCACCGGATGCTGCAAACAGATGGGAATGCTCCGGTGCAATGATCTGATCGCCGGACAGATTCAGTGTACGGATAAATGCCTGCTTTAACTCTGTCAGGAAATGCAGAGGACCACCGAGAAATGCAACATTGCCCCGGATCGGTTTACCACAGGCAAGACCACTGATGGTCTGGTTCACTACCGCCTGAAAGATCGAAGCAGACAGATCCTCTTTGGTCGCACCTTCATTGATCAGTGGCTGGATATCTGTCTTTGCGAACACACCACAGCGGGCTGCGATCGGATAGATGGAATGGTAATTTTTCGCATATTCATTCAGTCCGGCAGCGTCCGTCTTTAATAAAGTAGCCATCTGGTCGATGAAAGAGCCTGTACCGCCGGCACAGATACCATTCATACGCTGGTCAATACCACCGGTGAAATAAATGATCTTGGCATCCTCACCACCCAGCTCGATTGCAACATCCGTGCGTGGGGCATAATCCTTCAGAGAGGTGGCTACTGCTACGACCTCCTGGACAAAAGGAATCTCTAAATGCTTTGACAAGGTTAATCCGCCGGAACCTGTGATCACAGGTGATACCGGTAAGTCTCCCAATTGATGATACGCATCTGAAACGATCGAAGCCAGTGTCTCCTGAATGTTGGCATAATGTCGCTGATAATCAGAAAAAATAATTTCCCCTTCCGGGTTCAAAATAGCTATTTTTACTGTAGTAGAACCAATATCGATTCCGAGTGTATGACATGGTAACTTCATAATGGTAATACATCCTTTCTATAAATACCGTTTAACCCCGCACTCCTAAAAATAACTGCTGCCTTCCGTATCCATCCGGATACAAAACAGCGGCTGCCTTTTCTGCAAAATGTATACTTATTATATGTTGTCTGGCATAAATCGCCATATTTCCCTATTATAAGACAAACTTCGATTGAATGCAATAAGTGATTTACAGGACATGTATATGTGCCCTCACAAAAAAATAGTATCTCGACGTTCCGTTCCCGAAAAGGCAGCCCAGCCGCCCGGCCGGACATCCGCATGATTAATTTGTAATCTGATTTTTGCCTGTATTCTACAAAGGTCTGCGTAAATGAGAATGAAAAATTGTCTTGGTACCTTACGCCTTTCCCAAGACCGGCCATAGGATAACAGGATAGCAGATTAACGTGCCCTCACACCAAACTCACTCCCAATGCGTGA
>CAUCOL010000166.1 GCA_958444395.1 uncultured Lachnospiraceae bacterium | reverse complement strand
AGTAATGATCGCCGCCTGACCGGTGGCAAAAGAACAAATACTGCAAACAATAGATACAATAGATGCGGTAAACGTCCGCCTCAAATAAAAAGATTTCATATAGCTCCCTCCTATAGGAGGAATGCTGTGAACCGTACATTCCGTCCGGCAGATAAAATGCCGTATCGGAAATGTATAGATACTATAACAGGGGCAGTTGCCAGTGTCAATCCCAAAACGTCCCAAAGCAAAAAACAGGAGTTTGTACAGGGCGTTTTTTTGTGCTATACTATTTTCAAATGAGCATTTGTAATTGTTTGGTACGGTTTCATGCACTGTTGCATGAAAAGAATGCAATATATCTGTAAAGGGAAGGTACTGAACAGACACGGCTGCATTAAGAAAGGATGGAGGACATAAACATGGCTAAGATTGAAATGAAGACACCTTTGGTAGAGATGGACGGAGATGAGATGACCAGAATTCTCTGGAAAATGATTAAAGAGGAATTATTACTTCCTTTTATTGATCTGAAGACAGAATACTACGATCTGGGTCTGGAGTACCGTAACGAAACAAACGATCAGGTTACGATCGATTCTGCAGAGGCAACGAAGAAATATGGTGTAGCAGTAAAATGTGCTACGATTACACCAAATGCGGCACGTATGACAGAATATAACCTGAAGGAAATGTGGAAGTCACCAAACGGAACGATCCGTGCGGCATTGGACGGTACTGTATTCCGTGCACCGATTCAGGTAAAGGGCATTGAGCCATGTGTTAAAAACTGGAAAGCACCGATCACACTGGCAAGACACGCATATGGTGATGTCTATAAAAATACAGAGATTAAAGTACCGGGACCTGGTAAGGCAGAATTGGTATTTACCGGTGAAGACGGAAAAGAAATCCGCCAGACGATCCATGAATTTACAGGAGCAGGTATTATTCAGGGCATCCATAATACAGATAAGTCGATCGCAAGTTTTGCAAAAGCATGTTTTAATTACGCATTAGATACAAAGCAGGATCTGTGGTTTGCCACAAAGGATACGATCTCTAAGATTTACGATCATAATTTCAAGGATATTTTCCAGGAGATTTATGATCAGGAATACAAAGAGAAATTTGAAGCAGCCGGTATCGAATATTTCTACACTCTGATAGATGATGCAGTTGCCCGTGTAATGAAAGCAAAGGGCGGCTTTATCTGGGCATGCAAGAACTATGATGGAGATGTTATGAGTGATATGGTTTCTTCTGCCTGCGGTTCTCTGGCTATGATGACTTCCGTTCTGGTATCACCAAGTGGTGTCTATGAATATGAAGCAGCGCATGGTACCGTACAGAGACATTATTACAAACATCTGAAGGGTGAGGAGACTTCTACGAACTCTGTAGCAACGATCTTTGCATGGACAGGTGCACTTCGTAAGCGTGGTGAGCTTGACGGTATTCCTGCTTTGATGGAATTTGCAGATAAGTTAGAGAAAGCTACGCTGGGTACGATCGAAAGCGGTAAGATGACAAAGGATCTTGCGCTGATCACCAGCCTGAAGGATGTCACTGTTCTGAACAGTGAGGGATTCATCAAGGCCGTTCGCGAGACATTGGAAGCATCTTTATAAATAAAAAGGATGTAAGACACATCTTAATTGAGCATAAAATAACATCGGGTCGGCTGACCGGATAGAAAGAAGCAGAACATGAAAGCAGAGATACATATTCCGGACAAGGGTTTTACACATGCAGGCAAGTTTCATTCCGATGATGTATTTGCCACAGCATTGTTAAAGATGTTGAATCCGCAGATACAGATTGAACGTGGCTTTGAGGTACCACAGGACTATGACGGGATCGTATATGACATAGGAAGAGGTGCCTTTGACCATCATCAGGAGGATAAGGAGATTCGTGAAAATGGCGTACCATATGCAGCATTTGGTTTGCTGTGGCGTGCTTATGGAACGGCATTTTTGCCGCAGGAAGAGGCGGCATCTTTTGACGAGAACTTTATCCAGCCGCTGGATCTGTCGGATAATACAGGCTGTGAGAACATGCTGGCGGATATTATCAGCAAGTTTAATCCCGGCTGGGACAGTGACGATTCCCAGGAGGAAGGCTTCTGGAAAGCGGTGGATATGGCAGGGCAGATCCTGGAACGTCAGTTTGAGAGTGTGAAAGGTGCACTTCGTGCCAATGTGGTTGTAGATCGGGCAATGGAGGCATCGGATGGAACGATCCTGGTGCTTCCGGTCTATGCCCCGTGGAAGAAACGGGTGATCGGAACCGGTTATCAGTTTGTTGTTTACCCGTCGAATCGGGGTGGTTATAGCGTACAGGGTGTTCCGAAGAGCAAAGAGGATCACAGTCTGGTCTGTGACTTTCCACAGGAATGGTGGGGCAAATCAGCCGAGCAGCTGGTGGAGCTAAGCGGTGTTGAGACATTCCGGTTCTGTCATGCAACCGGTTTTATGGCGGCTGCTCAGACACAGGAGGATGCGATGAAGATCGCACAGATCGCATTAGATGAAAATAGCAGCGTAAATGATTGATAATGTGGGAAAATAAAAACTCCCGTACGGTTACATAGTTTGTAATCGTACAGGAGTTTTTGACTTTACAGGAAACTTCTGTTTTCCGGTAAAGCAGAAAAAATATAGTGGCGATGCCATCACCCACAACGGATCTTATGCTTTCTCAATCGCGTTGACTGCTTCATCAAACCAGCCGCCCTGCAGATCCTCGATCGCACCGGCATCACTGGCAGCTGCGATGGCTGGCGTCATAGGAATACGTCCCAGGATCGGCAGATCGTATTCGGCAGCCACTTCATCCAGATGACTCTTACCGAAGATCTCGATCTTTTTGCCGCAGTCCGGACATTCGACATAGCTCATGTTTTCGATGATGCCGAGGATCGGTACATTCATCATCTTAGCCATACGAACAGCTTTACCTACGATCATTGATACAAGCTCCTGTGGAGAGGTAACAATGATAATACCGTCTACAGGAATAGACTGAAATACTGTCAATGGGACATCTCCGGTTCCGGGAGGCATGTCCACTACCATATAGTCCACGTCCTTCCATACGACATCAGACCAGAACTGCTTTACCGTTCCGGCGATGACCGGACCACGCCAGATGACAGGATCCTTTGTATCCTCCAGCAATAGATTGACAGACATCGTCTGGATTCCTGTTTTACTTTCGACCGGGAAGATGGCAGTCTCTGTGCCGACTGCGTGCTCTGTGATACCAAAGGCCTTTGGTATCGACGGACCCGTGATATCTGCGTCCATAATCGCTGTGTGATAGCCTTTTCTCTGTAAATTAACAGCCAACATAGAGGCGGTCAGGGATTTGCCGACACCACCTTTTCCACTGACAACGCCGATGACTTTCTTAACGCTGCTGTCTTTGTGTAATTTTTCAATCATGCTTTCCGGCTGGCGGCTGCTGCAACTGGCACCGCAGCTGGAACAGTCATGTGTACAACCTTCTACTGCTTCACTCATTTTAAAATCCTCCAAATATAATGTGAATATCTACAACTGTTCTGTATTATAACAATCTATTTCAGGTGTGTCAAAAATAACTGCAGTCCTGTCATGCTGTCGCAAACTCCCGGGTTTGGGAGGCTGCAGTGCAAGAAATGCATGGAAAATCAGGCAGATAGATTCTTCTTTGCCGGCAGTCTGCTTTTGACTGTTGGTTCTATTATGCACAGATCCTGCCATATATATGTGATGTAGCTGATAGTTCGGACAAGATGGAGGAGACAGATGCGTCAATATCAAAGAATGGTTTCATATTTTTATCGTTACGAGCAGGGAGAAAAAAAGAAAAATACGGGATATGCCCGTCTGGAGACAAGGGGGGAAAACTGTCGGTTGTATGTGCAGCTGCAGGAAACGCAGGCAGCAGATGCACAGCTTGCATTTCTCTGCCGGAAGGCTTCCGCGTGGTGCCGGGTGGAAGCAGGAAGAATGCATCAAAAGGGAAATGGTGTTTGGACACGGGTCGAAACCAGCTGTTCGGATCTGATGGGTACGGGCATTTCCCTGGAAGAAGCGCAGGGACTGTTGATTTGCCTGAATGAGCAGGTGTGTTATGCGACAATGTGACGGAGAATATACCGGATCTGTCGAAAGAGATTCCGTTGTATGGCAGTCGGCCGGCAGAGCTGACCACATTAAGGGAAAAGACACGGATGGCAGAAGAGCAGCCGGTCAAAAGTGCTTCATGGAAAGGAGCTGATCGTGCCAAAGGGAAGCCGGCGGAAACGACAGAGCGGCAGCCGCAGGAAAAAGCAGCGGGGAAAAAAGAGCAGTCAGGGAATTCGATCGAGGAAAAGCAGACCGGGAAAACATCGGAAAAGAGCGAGGGCGCTGTGAAAGAGAGGGAAGAACCGGCTCTGCAGGCAACAGATGTAGAATCTGACCGGATGACGTATGGACAGCGGATGTTAGAGCAGCTGTCGCCGATGTATCCGTTTGAGCAAAAGGGAATGGGACCGTGTGTGCGGATGGATCTGAAAGACATCGGGTGGCTGCCGGTACAGTATTGGTCATTGGCAGGCAATCCTTTTGTGCTGCATGGTTACTATTGTTATCGTCATCTGATCTTTACGGATCTGGACCGGGAATCCTATGGAGTAGGCGTGCCGGGAGTATATAGTGAGGAGAATCGTTTGCAGGCGGAGAAATGTGGTTTTAAGAAATTTCTTCCTTTATGGGAGG
>CAUCOL010000165.1 GCA_958444395.1 uncultured Lachnospiraceae bacterium | reverse complement strand
GACAAACGGTTTTCAAGACCGCCTCGTTATGACCACTTCGATACCTCTCCATATAAATATATTTGATTGCGCTCTGTTTCGTTTTGTCCCTCTCGAAACACTGCTTGACCAGTATAGCATCGGATCCGCATTTCGTCAAGGACTTTTTTCAACTTTTTTTATTTTTTTGCGGAACGCCCTGTTTTACATTATATCCGGGACATTCCGCCCACACTTTTCTGCTTTATCTCTGCCCTATTTTCAGATTTGGTACCGCATTCAGATCATAACCATGCCTGGTTCCTGCTTTATATTCATAGTATCCCTGCACCGCAATCATTGCCGCATTATCTGTACAGAAAATCGGTGACGGATAACATAAACCCAGTCCCTGTTTCTGACACTCCTGCTGCATCGCTGCCCGCAGTGCCGAATTGGAGGCAACGCCACCTGCTACTGCAATGCGCTTTTCTCCCAGTTTCTTTGCTGCTGCCACTGCTCTTCCAACCAAAACATCCACAACTGCCTGTTGAAACGATGCTGCAACATCCGCCCGGTTAATCTCCTCCCCTTTCATGTCACAAGCATTCAGATAGTTTAATACCGCAGATTTCACTCCCGAAAAGCTAAAGTCAAATTCCGCCCCCGCAATCTTCGCTCTCGGAAATTCAATCGCATGAGGATTTCCCTCTTTGGCTAATTGATCTATCTTAGGTCCGCCCGGATATCCCAGGCCAATTGCGCGCGCTACTTTATCAAATGCTTCTCCTGCCGCATCATCTTGTGTACAGCCAATGATCTCAAAGGTATTATATGTTTTCACCTGTACCAGATGCGTATGGCCTCCTGATACCACAAGGCATAGGAAGGGCGGTTCCAGATCCGGGTGTTCGATATAATTGGCTGCAATATGCCCCTCTATATGATGCACCCCGACTAACGGTTTATGAGCAGCATATGCGATCGCCTTCGCTGCTCCTACGCCTACCAGTAATGCACCTACCAGTCCCGGGCCATAGGTAACACTGACTGCATCAATCTCGTCTAACGTCACATCTGCTTCCTGCAGTGTAGCTTCTATCACCTGATTAATCTTCTCTACATGCTTTCTTGACGCAATCTCCGGAACTACACCTCCATACAATGTATGAATCGCTATCTGAGAAGATATTACATTTGATAAGACAGTTCTCCCGTTTCTGACAACGGAAGCTGCCGTTTCATCACATGAACTTTCGATTCCTAATATCAATGTATCCTCTGACATTTATTTTTCTCCTTCATCTTCGCCCTGGATCTGTTTCCAACCTACGATCCTCCACTTATTCTTTTTATCTTTTCTGCATAGAAATTTCTCATAGGTATTGGCACGTTTCTGTCCGACACTCTCCAAAACGGTAGCCGTCAATGTGGCACACTGCTTTCCATCCAGTGTCGCATATTCTACATCTTCACTTCCATCTACTATATAAGATGAAATAGCTCGCTTGTTCTTTTTATACTCTTTTCTTTCTTCCTGCATCTTATCTGCCATCTGCTCCAGTGAGTTTTCTTTCATTGCCAGCAGTTCTTCATCATAAAGTGTCATAAGTTTCTTCACAAGGAGCTTCAGATCCTCTTCGCTGACATCATTATTATAAATATATTTATTGTATCTCCAATATAATTTTACCACCTCAGTCGGTGTCTCCGGGTATCCCTGTTCCAAATCCTTATTTTTTAATTTTTCAATCTCCGAATTTGGAATCAGCTGGCTGTTCTGTGTCTCTACACTGCGGTTGGTCAGGCGGTAATACACATTGAGAACCCCTATCGCCACAACCAGTATCAATACCACCGCTGTAATTATTTTTCTCGTCGTTTTCTTCATAGACAGCCTCCTTCTGTTTTAAGATCTGTCACATATGTACTTTGTTACTTTGATCCCGGCAGGTCCTACTCCTCACCCGGGAATTCTAATGTACAGCTTTTTCTGTCTTTTCCCGCATAGCTTGCCGGAAAAATCTTTCGTATGCCCTTGATATACTCCTCCGGCCGCAGCAGGGACGGACTGTAATGTGTCAGCCACATCTGCTTTACATCCGCTTTTTGGGCAATCTGCGCAGCCTCTGACATCATCATGTGTTTATGTTCCAATGCTTTTGCCTGCTTTTCCTTTTCACCATACATGCCTTCACAGATAAACAGATCGGAATCAGCCGCATTTTCTACTATCGCCTCTACAGGTCTCGTATCTGTGCAATAGGTCAGTTTGATTCCTTTTCGCGGCGGACCGATCACCAGATCAGGCGTATAAACACGCCCATCTTCTTCGATCGTCTCCCCTTTCTGTAACCGGCTCCAATATTTCATCGGCACCTGATTTTCCTGCGCTTTTTCCGGAAAAAATCTGCCTCCACGCGGCACTTCCAGCGTGTAGCCATAACAGGTTACATTATGGTTCACCCGAAAAGCACGGATATGATATCCATGAATCTCCAACTGCTGCTCCTTTTCTGTCAGTTCAATAAATTGAAGAGGAAATGGCAGTCCCGGTGCGATGATCCGCAATGCATTGACCACCTTTTCCAACCCCCGTGGTCCGATCAGCGTCACAGGCTCTGTCCTGTCCGAATTTCCCATAGACAAAAGCAGCCCCGGCAGTCCGCTGATATGGTCTCCATGATAATGCGTGAAACAGATCGTATCAATCGGATGAACGCTCCATCCCTTTTCACGTATGGCAACCTGTGTTCCTTCACCGCAATCAATCAAAAGGCTGCTGCCCTCCAGTCTGGTCATCAGTGCCGTCAGCCACCGTCCCGGCAATGGCATCATGCCGCTCGTTCCCAACAAACATACATCCAGCATATATATTAACCCTTTCTATTACTATACAAAAATGATGGTGTCTTTTCAACACCATCTTTTATTCTATCACAATTCAGTAGCCTCTGTCACCTCTGGCATCAAAGCAAATTTTTTGATCATTTCATTATAACATGCTTCACATAGTAAAAATGAATGCATCTCTCCATCCCGTTCTGAAAAATAACCCCATTGTTTTTTTCCCTCAAATACATCTTCTTTCAAAATACCATTTTCTACCTTTAACAGCTTACCACACCCATTACATCTCAGTTCTTTCTGCATTGTCATCCTCCGTTCCTATCTGCCTGATCGTTACATTTCTCCTTGTTCCTTATACCAGAGGATCCTACGATCTCCGGCATTCTGTCCACTGTCAGTATAAAATGCTTTCTGCATGATGTATAGTGGAAATCACAGGAAACACTGCATGATGACTGCATCCTCCACCGGATCTTTATAATACTGTTTTCTTCTGCTGATTTCTTTAAAGGCATTCTTTTGATATAGAGAACGTGCCGATGCATTCGCCTCACGAACTTCCAACAGGATACTTTCCACCCCTTTTTGACGGCATGCATCTTTCGCATACTGCAAAATCTCTCCGGCGATCCCCTGTCCCCTTTTGTCCGGTGCGACTGCTATATTACACAGATCAGCAGTTTCAAAAGAGCACCACATGCCACAATATCCACATACTGTCTGCCCCTCTGCTGCCACGATATAGATATTCTCCTCTTTCTCGAATGCTTTTCGTATGCTCGCTTCGCTCCAGGGATGCGTAAATATCTCCCGTTCTAAAGCTGCGACCTGCTCTATATGGCATGTTTCCATTCGTTTAATCTGCATGTAATTTTGCTTCCCGTTCTCTTTCTGCCTGTGATTTGCGTAGATAGATCGGCTTATGTTCTGCTGCATCCTCGATCTTGCCCTGCCGATAATATATGCTTCCCAACACAGCAACAGCGGCTGCACTCTGTCTCGCCTGATGAACCGGTGCAAAATCATATGTGCCAGTAAATTCTTCCCGTATCACGTCCTGATATACAGGCACTCCATCCCCCAGGAAATGGATCTTTTCCTGATATTGGGAAAGATTCTGTAATAATACGTGAATATCCTCTGCCATCTGTGTCTGAAGAATCTGTAATTCCCCGTTCTCCACTTTATATACACCGGTATATACCTGATTTCTGCGTGCATCCATGATCGGACAGATCACACCTTCTGCCTCTGCCAGCTGATATGCCAGTCCCTCCAGGGTCGGTACCGGTACGATTGGTTTTTTTAATACAAGTCCCAATCCTTTGGCAGTCGATGCACCAATCCTCAGCCCTGTAAATGATCCCGGTCCTGCTGCCACAGCGATCGCATCCAGTTCCGATAATTCAATCTCGGAAAATTTCATCACCTGTTCAATCATTGGCAGTAAGGTCTGTGAATGTGTCTTTTTATTATTTACGGTAAATTCCGCAACCAATGTATCATCCGATACGACCGCTGCGGATGCCACCATGCCGGAGCTGTCTATTCCTAATATTTTCATGTTTCTTCTCGTTCCTTTCTATAACTCCAGTCCATCTATTATCCGGTCGTCCGGAAAATGACAGATGATCTTCCGGTAATCAAACCCTTTTTCCACGTTTTTCTGAATCTGCACCTGCATCGCGTGTGCCGGAATCAGTTCTTCGATCAGGCTCGCCCATTCGATCAGGCAGACTCCTTCCCCAAAGAAATAGTCTTCATATCCAATCTCATCCATTTCTTCAATATCGGCTATCCTGTATACATCAAAATGATACAACGGAATCCTGCCCTCCTGATAAATCTGCATGATCGTAAACGTTGGACTGTTGATGGGTTCCTGTATTCCAAGTCCATGGCCAAACCCTTTTGTAAATACTGTCTTCCCC